>NZ_JBEPAK010000039.1:0-36807 GCF_040298565.1 Kitasatospora sp. NPDC001539
GCACCAACACGACGGTCCGAGCATGCCTACCGAGCGACGGCCACACACCTCACCTGCGAAAACGTGACCCTGCCTTCGGTTTGGGAATCGCTTCTAACCGTGAGACGGGCCTTATCAGACTGTCTGTCGGCCCGTCAGCATGACGGCTGCGCATCGCCACGCGTACCTGAGCCGTCGACTGGACGTCGACCTGGCGCACGCGTGTTCCGCGACCTGTCACCGCTCCGTCTGAGCACGGTGACCCGTCCGGCTTCGTCCGGGCCTTCTCCCCCTGATCCCTGCCGGGCCGACTGCCGTCCGGGTGCGGGTCGGGCGGTGTGCACCGCTGTCCGTATCCGCCTTCAGCCCGGACGGGGATCTCCCGTGCGCTCTGCGCTGCCCTCTCGCGCTGCCGTCTTCTCGATGGCCACCACATCTCCAGGCAGGTTCTGTCGCACGTGACACGCCCGGAACGCGACAACGCCGTCGACACCGCCGCGCGCCTGGGACGATGCCCGCCGGGCCTGTCTGACCGCCAGCGGACAGTCCGGGCGCAGACCGCCGTCAGACCCCGTCCAAGCCGGAAGGCGGAGGCAGGTTGAGGTTGAGAAGGACCGCTGAAGCCGGGGCCCGCCCCCTGGTCGTCATCGGCGGAGGAGCCGCAGGACTCAGTCTCGCCAATTGGCTGGTCGGACACGGACACGGGCACGGACACGGGGGAGACCGGCCCGGCCCCTGGCTCGACCTGACCGTCGTCGAGACCCCCGAGGGTCCGCTGCGCCCGCCACCGCGGACCTGGTGCTTCTGGGACGACCGCCCGGGGGAGTACGAGCAGGCTGTCACCGCGCAGTGGTCCCGGCTGCGGATCACCGGCCCCGACGGGAACGCCGTCGAGTCGGAACCCGCCCCACTGCGCTACCGAATGCTGCGCTCCACCGCGTTCGAGGAACTGGTCCACGACCGCCTCGATGCCCACCCCGGCGCCAGGATCGTGCGCGCCACCGTACAACGGGTGCAGACCCGGCCGGACGGACGCCCGGGCGCCCGCGTGGTCGCCACCGACCCCGCCGGACGCCCGCTCACCCTCGACGCCCGTTACGTCTTCGACTCCAGGCCGCCCGTGCGGCCGCCGCTGGCCCGGACCACCCTCCTGCAACACTTCCGCGGCTGGTTCGTGCACACCGACCGCCCGCGCTTCGACCCCTCGACCGCCCACCTGATGGACTTCCGCCTCCCGCAGCCCGCACACGGCCTCGCCTTCGGCTACGTCCTTCCCCTGGCCCCCGACCGCGCCCTCGTGGAGTACACCGAGTTCTCCCGACGTCCCCTGACCACCGCCGACTACGAGCGCGCGCTGCACGACTACACCCACCGCATCCTCGGCCTGGGCCCGTTCACGGTGGCGGAGGCCGAACAGGGCGTCATCCCCATGACGGACGGCCGCTTCCCCCGCCGTGCCGGGCCCGCACACGTACGCATCGGCACCGCCGGCGGCGCCACCCGCCCAGCCACGGGCTACACCTTCGCCGCCATCCAGCGGCAGAGCCGGGCCATCGCCGCGGCCCTCGCCCGGCCACCGACACCCGGCCGCACCGCACCCGCGCCCGCACCCCACCGCCGACGGGCCCTGGCCATGGACGCCGTCCTGCTGCGCGCCCTGGACACCGGCCGGATCGACGGCCCCCGCTTCTTCACCGACCTGTTCCGCCGCACCCCCGCCGAACAGGTCCTGCGCTTCCTCGACGGCAGGAGCACCCCCGCCGAGGAACTGCGCATCGGCCTGCGCTGCCCCGTCGGCCCGATGCTGCGCTGCGCCGCCGAACTCCCCCTGCTGCCTCGCCGGGCCCTGGCCGGCAGCGGACCGGAACACGCCCCGAACTCCTCCGAGGAGCTCCGATGACGCCGCTCCTGCACGACCGCGACCTCGTGCGTGCCTTCGACCACGCCGCACCGGCCTACGACCTGCTGACCGCTCTCAACCCCGGCCACCTCGCCGCCCTGCGCCGCTCGGCCCGCCGCCTGCGCTTGTCCGACGGCGGGGTCGGCCTGCACGTGCTGGACCTCGGCTGCGGCACGGGGGCCTCTACCCGGGCGCTGCTCGAGGCCGCGCCGCACGCCCGGATCACCGCCGTCGACGCCTCCGCCGGCATGCTGGCGCGGGCGGCCGCGAAGTCCTGGCCGCGGAACGTGACCTTCCTTCACCGCACCGCCGAACACCTGGTGGAGACCGGTACCGAAACCGCGGCCACGCCCGGCGCCGGGCAGCGCTACGACGCGGTGTTCGCGGCGTACCTATTCCGCAACACCACCGACCCCGACGCCGTCCTCGCCGGCGTGCACGCCCTGTTGCGCCCGGGCGGGCGCCTGGCCGTCCACGAGTACAGCCTCAGCGGCTCGGCGGCGCACCGGATGCTGTGGAACGCCGTCTGCCGCACGGTCATCGAACCCGCCGGAGCACTCACCGGCGACCGCGCCCTCTACCGCCACCTGCGCCGCAGCGTCCTGGACTTCGACACCGCACCGGACTTCGCCGCCCGCCTGGCACGGGCGGGATTCGCACCGGTGCGCACCCTGCCGGCGGCCGGATGGCAGACCGGCATCGTCCACACCTTCCTGGCCGCGCGCCCCCGCCCGGCCGCCGCCCCGCCCGGGGCCGCCGCGACGCGGCCGGGCCCCGCCGACCCGCAGGCGCACGCGTGAAGAACACGACACCCGCCGCCCGGCGCGGCCGCGACCGCCGGGCCGAAACGGTGCCGGCCGCACCGGGCCACGCCCGCTTCCCCGGAGCCGAACCGCCCCGGGTCGCCGTCGTCGGTGGCGGCATCGCCGGCCTTGCCGCCGCCACCGCACTCGCCGAACGCGGCATCGCGGTGACCCTCCACGAACGGGAGCCGGTCCTGGGCGGGCGGGTCGCCGGCTGGTCCACCCGCCTCGCCGACGGCTCGGCGGCCACCATGAGCCGCGGCTTCCACGCCTTCTTCCGCCAGTACTACAACCTGCGCGGCCTGCTGCGGCGTACCGACCCGGGGCTCACCCGGCTGGCCGCCCTGCCCGACTACCCACTGCGCCACCGCTCGGGACTGACCGACAGCTTCGCCCGGGTACCGCGCACCCCTCCGCTCAGCGCAGCCGGCTTCGTCCTGCTCAGCCCCACCTTCGGGCTGCGTGACCTGGCCGCCCTGGACACGCGGGCGGCCCTGCCGCTGCTCGACGTCCGCGTACCCGAGGTGTTCGAACGGTACGACGGCACCAGCGCCCACGAATTCCTGCAGAGGATCAACTTCCCCCGCGCTGCCCACCACCTCGCTTTCGAAGTGTTCTCCCGCAGCTTCTTCACCGACCCGCGCCGGCTGTCCGCCGCCGAACTGCTGCTGATGTTCCACATCTACTTCCTCGGATCTTCCGAAGGACTGCTGTTCGACGTCCCCACCGAGCCCTACCCGCAGGCCCTGTGGCAGCCCCTCGCCGACTACCTGGGCGCGCTCGGCGTCGATCTGCGCACCGCCTCCCCCGTCGACCGGGTCCGGCCGCTGGCCGACGGCGACATCGAGGTGGTGACCCCGGCCCGGGGGGCCGAGCGCCACCAGGCCGTCGTCCTGGCCCTCGATGCCGGCGGCCTACGGCGCCTGGTCGCCGCCTCGGAGCACCTGGGCCACCCGCGGTGGCGCGCCGACATCGCCGCCCTGCGCACCGCGCCGCCGTTCCTGGTCTCCCGGCTCTGGCTGGACCGCCCGCTCGCTGCGCACCGTCCCGGCTTCCTCGGCACCAGCGGCTACGACGGGCTGGACAACATCAGCGTCCTCGACCGCTGGGAGGGGGAAGCGGCCCGGTGGGCCGCCCGCACCGGCGGATCGGTGGTCGAACTGCACGCCTACGGCGTGGACGAGGACGCCGACCGCGAAGGAGTCCAGGAACGCATGACGGCCCGGCTGCACGAGGTCTACCCGGAGACCCGCGGCGCCCGCACCGTGGACGTGCGCCACGAATGGCGCAGCGACTGCCCGGCGTTCCCGGTCGGCGGATGGCCGCGCCGCCCGGGCGTCATCACCCCGCACCCCACCGTCGTCCTCGCCGGGGACCTGATCCGCACCGACCTGCCCGTCGCCCTGATGGAACGCGCCGCCACCACCGGCTTCCAGGCCGCCAACGCCCTGCTCGCCCGTTGGGGCGTGGCCGGCCAGACCCTGTGGTCCGTCCCCCGGGCCGGGCGCTGCCGCCCGCTGCGAGCCCTGGCCCGCCGGGCGGCCCGCTGACCGGAGGCCGGCGGGCCGCCCGGGCGCTCATCCGGGGAAGCGGCCGGTGCTGCGCAGGGCCCAGCGGCGCTCGGCATAGGCCAGGTCGTCGCGCCACAACCGCCCGGCCGTACGGCGCACCACCGGCCGCAGGACCGGAGCGAGCGCCCGGGCCACGGCGAAGCCGCGCCGTCCGGACGAGGCGACCACCGCTTCCACGACCGCCGAACGCGGGGCGGGGGAGAAGGGGGCGGTGAGCGCGGTGACATGGGTCTCCACCACCGAGCCGGCTCCCTCGCCCTCGGCGATGCGCATCACGACGGTCCGCGGCCCGGGCGCGGTGAACACCGCACGCACCGGTACGACCAGCCGTCCCGCCACCCGGAACGACACGTCGACGACGAACCCGTCCTGCCCGGCCCCGGCGCCGTCCGGCACCTCCACCACCCTGAGGTCCGCGAACGCGTAGGGATGCAGCCAGGAGCCGTGCCACGGGTCGAGCCGATTGGCCACCACGTCCTCGGGCTCGCACCGGCCCACCGCGGTGTACACCGCGGTGACGGCCCCCTTCGGGGCGGGGCGCCGCGGCACCGCCGGCTGCTGCCAGGGCTCCTCGCCGCCGACGGCGTCCAGCCGCACCCAGGCCAGCACCCCGTCCTCGTAGACCGGGTAGCGCTTCCACCCGGCGGTCCGCCCGCCGTCCAGCACCAGACCGTGCCAGTGGCACACCAGTGTGCCGCCCACCACCCGGCCGTCCCTGAGCGGTGCGCCCAGGTGCGGACAGATCCCCGACCCGGCCCGCAGCGTCCCGCCGCCGTCCCGCCAGAGCACCAACTCCGTCCCGCCCACCAGGCGCCCGCACGGGCGGCCGCGGGAGGCGATGCTCCCGGCCGCGCCGACCACGTACCAGTTCCCGAACGGCCGGGACGCCGCCCGTTCCAGGGCCGAGGCGATCAGTGCCGGCTTCGCCGCCTGCCACGACGGCTCCTGCCGCGCCCAGGCGGGGCCCCGGCGCAGCCGCAGCGGCGAGGTCCACTGCCGCCCGGGCCACGCGCTCACCGCCCTGCCCTCCGGCCGCCCGGGCCCGCCGAACGGCAGGGCGGCGGGCCGGCGGGCAGGTCGCCCCGCACAGCCGCCCGCCCCCGGGCGGCCAGCACGCGCGCCAGCCCCGCCGCCGCGACTGCGGCGCGCCGGCGCACCGGCACCGCCGAACGCCGGTGCAGCACCGCGTACCCGTCCCCGGCGATCGCGTCCAAGATGCCGCCGTAGAGCACGAAGGCGGTCCGGATGCAGGGCCGGACCCTGGGATCCAGCATCGCGATGCCGGGCTCCGCGTCCCGGTAGACGCCGCGGGCCACCCCGGCGGCGGCGACCAGGGCAGTCCGGATGCGGGCGTCGTCACGGCCGGTGCGCCGGCTCCACTCCAGCAGCGGCCGGTCCACCCCGTGGGCCGCGAGCAGGTCGCCGGGCAGGTAGACCCGGCCGCGGTCCAGGTCCTCACCCACGTCGCGCAGGAAGTTGGTCAGCTGGAACGCCACTCCGAGGGCCGCCGCGTACGGCTCGGCCTCGGCCCGGCCCGTCACCGTCCCGAGCACGGGCAGCATCTGCAGGCCGATCACCGCCGCCGAACCGTGCATGTAGCGGTAGAGGTCCTGGTAGGTCGGGTAGTCGGTGACGGTGAGGTCGGCGCGCATCGAGGCCAGGAAGTCGGTGAACAGCCCCGGGTCGATGCCGTACCGGTCGGCGGTGTCCGCGACCGCCCGCACCACCGGCTGGTCCGCGCCGCCGCCCCGCAGGCCCGCGGCCAGGTCCTCCTCCAGCAGCCCCAGCCGGCGGTCCCGCTCGACGGGCGTCTCCTGCCGGTCCAGCCCGTCGACGATGTCGTCCGCCCAGCGCGCGAAGCCGTACAGGGCGTGGACGGCGCACCGGCGCTCCACCGGCAGCAGCCGAGCGGCCAGGAAGTAGGTGCGCCCGTGCCGGGCGTTGAGGTCGCGACAGGCGGTGTACGCCGCCCGCAGGGCCGGCGCCGTCACGCCCGCGGCGTCCAGTTCACGGGCCGTCATGCGCCGCCCCGCCGACCGGGAACGGCCACGGGCGCTGGTACGCGGCGGCCCGGGCGCGGCGTGCCGATGAGGCGGGCGGCGGCGAGCTTCCCGCTGATCAGCACCGTGGGAACGCCGACGCCCGGGGTGGTGCCGCAGCCGGCCACCACCGCGTTCTCCAGCCCCCGCACCAGGTTGCGCGGCCGGAACGGACCGGTCTGGGTGAAGGTGTGGGCCACGGAGAAGGGTGTGCCCGCCGCGTACCCCAGGGCCGCCCAGTCGGCCGGAGTCACCAGGCACTCCTCCTCGACGGCCCCGGCGATGCCGGTGAGACCGCGCTGCTCCAGGGTGTCCAGCAGGTGGAGGCGGTAGCCCGGCGCCAGGACGTTCCAGGCCGCGGCGTCCGGGCCGACGACGGTGTTGGGCGCCGGCGCCAGGACGTAGTGGGTGTGCCGGCCGGCCGGGGCGAGCGACGGATCGGTGACCGTCGCCCGGGTGATCAGGAGCGAGGGGTCCGTCATCAGATCCCCGGTACGTGTCAGTTCGTCGAAGGTCCGTTCCCAGGCATGGCCGAACGACAGGGTGTGATGCGCCAGTTGGGGCCAGGTGCGGTCAGTGCCCAGGTGGAGGACGACCGCCGACGGCGAGAACCGCAACGGCGTCCAACGGCGCGGCGCCCGTCCCAGCAGCCGGTACGTCGCGGACAGGTCGGGCGTGAGCACGACCGCGTCGCACGGGATGCGCTCGCGGTCCGTGACGACGGCCGTCACCCGCTGCCCCGACCGCTCCAGACGCACGACCGTGCTCCCGTACCGGAACCCGGCACCAGCCGCCGCGGCGGCCCCCGCCATCGCCCGGGCAAGGGCGTGCATGCCGCCGCGCGGGAACCACACCCCGGCCACGGTGTCCATGTAGGCGATGACCGCGTAGGCGGCCAGCGCCCGGCCCGGAGCCACCCCGGCGTAAAGGGACTGGAAGGAGAACACCCGGCGCAGCCGCTCGTCGCGCAGATGGCGTCCGATCCGCGGGGCGAGCCGGCCGAATCCGCCCAGCGCCGCCAGGCGGGCCAGGTCCGGGTTGAGCAGCTGCCAGGGAGAGTCGAAGTTGGTGTCGATGAAGCGCCGCATCTGCGCGTGGTAGAGCCGGGTGAGCCAGTGGCGCAGCTCCCGGTAGCCCGCCGCCTCCCGCGGCCCGGCGAAGCGCTCCACCTCGGCCTCCATCGCCTGCGCGTCCGTGTGCACGTCCAATGCGCTGCCGTCCGCGAAGCGGGCTCGGTAAGCCGGGCGCAGCGGCAGCAGGTCGACGTGCTCGCGCAGCGAGGTGCCGACGGCCCGGAACGCCTCGTCGGCCAGGTGCGGCATGGTCAGCACGGTGGGGCCGGTGTCGAAGTGGTAGCCGCCGCGGCGGATGCACCCCGCCCGGCCGCCGGGCACGTCCCCCCGCTCGACCACGGTGACGCGCCGTCCCGCACCGATCAGGTGACAGGCTGCCGACAGCCCGGCCAGGCCGGCTCCCACGACGACGACGTGATCGGCCGCCGGCGCGGCGCGGCTCACGGGCCGCCCTCTTCACCGCGGAGCGGACCACGCGCCAGTCCCGCCGCCGCCCTCAGCAGGTCCGCCAGCCGTTCGGCGCCCGGAGCCTGTGGCCGGGCTCTCTCCAAGTGCTCCAGGCTGCGCTCGGACAGGCGCTCGATCCTGGCCTGGACCGCCGCCCGGGCCCCGGTGGCGACCAGGACCCGCCGGACCTCTGCCAGGCCGCCGTCGTCCAGGTCCGGATCGCCCAGGCAGCGCCCGAGCACATCCAAGGACGCGCTGTCACGGCGAGCGACGGCCCGGGCGTGCGCCACCGCGACGAGGAACGTGGGTTTGCCCGCCCGCACGTCGTCACCGCAGGGCTTGCCGGTGTCCGCCGGATCCCCGAAGAGCCCGTCGAGGTCGTCCCTGAGCTGGAAGGCGATGCCCGCACAACGGCCCGCCCGGCGCAGGGCCCCCGTCTGCTGCCGGTCGGCACCGGCCAGCGCGGCACCCAGGTGGATGGGCCGTTCCACCGAGTACATCGCGCTCTTCAGGCACGCGGTCCGCACCGCCCGCCCCGGCGAACGGGAGCGGGTCACCTGGCCATGGAGGTCCATGTACTGACCGGCCACCAGCTCCAGCCGAAGGTTCGACCAGATGTCCCGCACCTGCTCGCGCCGGTGCGGGCGCACCTGCGCCAGCGCCGTGAAGACGAGATCGTCGGCCCACACGAGAGCCAGATCCCCGGCCAGGACACCCGAGCAGGCCCCCAGGTCCGCCGCCGGCCGGGCACCGGCACCAGGGGCGTACTGCGCGGCCACGTCCGCGTGGAGGGCCTGCCCGCCGCGGCGCCTGTCGGAGCCGTCCATGACGTCGTCCTGAACGAGCGCGCAGGTCTGCAACAGCTCCACCGCGGCGGCAGCGGTCAGGGCCGCGCCGCCCGGCACGTCCCCGGAGCGGCAGGCACGCATCGCCCACCAGAGGAACTGCGCCCGGGTTCGCTTGCCACCGCGCCGGGTGAACGCCGCCACCCGGCGCGCGATGTCGGCGGCGAACGTCCCGTCGATGGCAGCAGCTCGAACGACCCACCGGTCGAAGTGCTCGTCGAGCACCCGGCCGACCGCGCCCGGCACGTCGGGGTCCACCCCCTCCACCGCGAACAGGGGCCTCGCAGCGGGTGCCGGCCGGGGGAGCGGACAGGACATCGGGCTCGCTTTCCACATCACGTTCCGGGGGCCGTGCGCATGCGGGCCCGGGCCGCCGCGTGACCACGACGCCAACGGGCCCTGTCCCCCCTATCCCGGATCCCGGCGCGCCAGTCGTCCGCGACGCATGATTCATCCGCTTGGTGCCCCGAAGGCCCTCTCTTGGCACATTCGCCGCCCCGCCGCAGCCCGCCCCCGACAGTTGCGCGGTGAAGGCGGCCCGGGCCGCGCCGCCGCATCGCATTTGTGTCGGGCGCGGCGCCCCGGCCATGATGTGCCCTCTTGCGAACGAAGGAACGAAACGAACATGAACGTCCAGGTGGAGTACGACGCAGCACCTGAGGAGCTCGCCACCGCGGTGAGAGCCAACGTCCCCGCACCGGCAGTGCGCTGGGCGGTCGCCGGTGCCTGGTTGCTCCTCGCTCTGCTCTGCCTGGCGGCGGGCGGTGTCCTCTTCGCGGTCGCCGCGCTCATCGCCTGCCTGATCCAGGTCCAGAACATCACCGTGGTCGCCAAGAAGGTCGCTTCCCGTGCCGCCCAGCGCCAGGCGGGTCCCACGTCGGTCGTGATGACCGATCAGGAGGCTGTCATCCGGACGGCGTCCGGGGAGCTGAGGTTCCCGTGGGTGTCGGTCACCCGAGCCACCGACACCCCCCTGGCCTGGTCGGTCCTGGTGAAGAGGCCGGGCGGAGCGCCCGTGGCCGCGACCATCCTCAAAGCGGCCTTCACCGACGCCCAGGCCGCCGACGTCTCGGCCGCGCTCACACGGCTGACCAAGGCCAAGGTCAAGGTCCGCAGGTCGAAGGCCGCCGGCGTCGCGCCCGAAGCCCTGGCCCGGTAGCAGGGGCCGGCCCCGCCGTCTCCGCCATGCGCTGGACGGGCGGCCCGCGGGCAGACCCGAGCAGCCGGGCGGAGGGTGGGTGCCTGCCGCCCGGCCGACCGGTCAGACGACGGTCAGGACGATCTTGCCGGTGGTGCGGCCCCGCTCGCCGAGTTCGTGGGCCTTCGCCGCCTGGCCGAGCGGAAGGACGGTCTCGACCACGGGCCGCAGTGCGCCCCGGTCGGCCAGGGCGGTCAGCTCGCGCAGGCCCAGGTGGTCGGGTTCCACGAGGACCCAGTCGGCCCGTACGCCGTCGCGGGCGGCGGGCACGTCGTCCGGGCCGGGCAGGGTGATCAGCCGGCCGCCGGGCCGCAGGACCGCCAGGGAGCGCTCGGCGATCTCGCCGCCGAGCCCGTCGAGCACCACGTCCACGTCGGACACGGCGTCCTCGAACCGCACCGCCCGGTAGTCGACGACCTCGTCCGCACCCAGTTCGCGCAGCAGCCCGTGCTTGCCCGCGCTGGCCGTGCCGATGACGTGGGCGCCGCGGGCCTTGGCGATCTGGACGGCCAGGTGGCCGACCCCGCCGGCCGCCGCGTGCACCAGCACCCGTTCACCGGGGCGCACGTCCGCCGCGTCGACCAGGGCCTGCCAGGCGGTCAGCCCGGCCAGCGGCAGGGCCGCCGCCTCCACGTGCGTCAGACCCGCCGGCTTCGGGGCGAGGTGCCTGGCCGGCGCCACCACGTACTCCGCGTACGCGCCCGCCTGGCGGGGGAACAGCGGCATCCCGTAGACCTCGTCGCCGGGGCGGTGGACGCCCACCCCGGGGCCGACCGCCGCCACGGTGCCGGACACGTCCCAGCCGACCGCCGGTACGTCGCCCCACTCGATCAGGCCCCCGCTCGCCCGGGTCTTCCAGTCCACCGGGTTCACCCCGGCCGCGTGCACCCGCACCAGGACCTCGTTCAGCCCGGGCTCGGGCCGCGCCAGCTCCCGCTCGACCAGCTGCTCGGGTCCGCCCCACTGCTCCACCACCACTGCACGCATGTCCGTACGCCTCGTTCTCCCCGGTCCGGTCGGACCGGTCGACTCGCTTCACCGCCGGGGTCCCCGGCACGACGGGGTCAACCATCCGGCATCCGGGGCGTCCATGGTGT
The DNA here is from genome assembly GCF_040298565.1 of Kitasatospora sp. NPDC001539. NCBI lineage: Bacteria > Bacillati > Actinomycetota > Actinomycetes > Kitasatosporales > Streptomycetaceae > Kitasatospora > Kitasatospora sp. NPDC001539. The sequence continues at coordinate 10,953 of NZ_JBEPAK010000039.1, forward strand.
TGGCCGTCCGGCCACTATGTGACAGGATCTGGCCATGGGACGGATCCGGGACGAAGCACCGCAGAACACCTCGCACCGGGCGGCGGCGGTGCCCGGGCCGCACCGGATCGCCGTGCTGGCCCTGCCCGGGGTCCCGCCGTTCGAACTCGGCATCCCCTCGCGCGTCTTCGGCAGCGCCCAGGACGCCGCGGGCCGCCCGCTCTACGAGGTCACGGTCTGCACCGCCGACGGAAGCGCCGTCCTCAGCGACGCCGGCTTCACCGTGCAGCCGGCCGCCGGCCCGGAAGCCCTGGCCGTGGCCGACACCGTGGTCGTCCCGCCCACCCACGCGATGCCGGAGCTGGGGCGCGGCGGTCCGCTGCCGCCCGAGGTCACCGCGGCCGTCGCCCGCATCCGCCCCGGCACCCGGCTGGTGTCCATCTGCTCCGGCTCCTACGTGCTCGCCGCGGCCGGGCTGCTCGACGGCCGGCCGGCGACCACCCACTGGAACCTCGCCCCCGAGTTCCGCCGCGCCTACCCGGCGGTCAAGGTCGACGAGGAGGTGCTCTTCGTCGACGACGGCGACGTGCTCACCTCCGCGGGGGTGGCCGCGGGCGTCGACCTCTGCCTGCACATCATCCGCCGCGACCACGGCGCGGCCGTCGCCAACCGGACCGCCCGGATGTGCGTGGTACCACCGTGGCGGGACGGCGGGCAGGCCCAGTACATCGACCGTCCGGTCCCCGACCCCGCCATCGCCGACACGAGCGCCACCCGGGCCTGGGCCCTCGACCATCTCGGCGAACCGCTGCCCCTCGGCCGGCTCGCCGAGCACGCCCGGATGAGCCTGCGCTCGTTCACCCGGCGCTTCCGCGACGAGGTCGGCATGACCCCGGTCCAGTGGCTCACCGCTCAGCGGCTCGAACTGGCCAAACAGCTCCTGGAGACCACGGACCTCTCCATCGACCTGGTCGCCCACCGGGCCGGCTTCGGCACCGCGAACTCCCTGCGCGCCCACATGCGGGCAGCGCTCGGCGTCTCACCCGCCTCCTACCGCCGCACCTTCGGCACGGACGACCGGGCGGAGGACCGGAGGGAGGACCGGGCGGACGGCCGGGTGGCGGGGCTGCGGTGACCGGCAGCCCACCCGCCCCGGTCGGCGGGCTCCGCCCGGGGGTGCCTCTCGGTCGTCCGTCAAGGCTGCGGGGGTCATGCGGCCACGGTTTCGCAGCTGCGGCATCACGCGGACGGTGCGGTCGATCGGGCCTGCGCTCGGGACGCCCTCGGCGGCCGCCGCAGGCCCGGCGTCACCCTTCGACCAGGAGCGGCCCGTCGAGTCGGTCTTCGGTGGGGGTGCGGATGGCCAGGATGGCCATGTCGTCGTGGCCGTCGCTGGGGTGGTTGTCGGCGAGGGCGCGGACGAGGTCGTCCAGGGGCTGGTGGGCGTGGGCGGCGGCGAGGTCGGCAAGGGCTGCGAGGCGGTCGTCGATGGCGTGACCGGGGTGTTCGACGAGGCCGTCGGTGAAGAGCAGGACGGTGGTGCCACCAGGCAGGAGGTGGGTGTGGTCGGGGCGACGGATGTCGGGGTCGACGCCGAGAGGGATGCCAGGTTCGGCGTGCAGGTACCGGGCGGGTCCGTCGGGGGTGAGGATGAGCGGGGGGAGGTGGCCGGCGGTGGTCCAGTGGAGGATCCAGCCGTCGGCGGCGGGTTCGATCCGGGCCAGCAGCGCGGTGGTGACGGGCAGGTCGGTGATGGCCTGGACGGTGTGGTCGAGCTGGGTCAGCACCGCGCTGGGCGGCGTCTTGCGGTTGTAGAGCAGGGCGCGGAGCATGTTGCGGGTCTGGGCCATGGCGGCGGCAGCCTGCAGGTCGTGGCCGACGACGTCGCCGATGACGGCCGCGCAGGCGTGGTCGGGCAGGACGGCGGCGTCGTACCAGTCGCCGCCGACGCTCGCCGGTTCGGCGGCGGTGCGGTAGATCGCGGCGCCGGAGAACGGGGTGAGGTCCGGCAGGGTGGGCAGCAGCAGGCGCTGGAACTGTTCGGCGCTGTCGCGCATGTAGCTGAACAGGCGGGCGTTCTCGATGGCGATGCCGGCGGCTCCGGCGAGGGCGCGTACGACCTCTTCGTCGTCCTGGTCGAACGGCCGGCCGTCATGGCGTTCGGAGAGGTAGAGGTCGCCGTAGATTTCGCCGCGGACGCTGACCGCCACGCCGAGCAGGGTGCGCATGGGCGGATGGCCGGGCGGGAATCCGACCGAGGCCGGGTGGGAGGGGATGTCGTCCACCCGCAGCGGCTCGGGGTGGTGGATCAGGTGCCCGAGCACGCCGCGGCCGTGGGGGAAGTCGATCCCGGCGAGGGCCCCGCGTTCGTCGTCGGTCAGGCCGGCGGTGACGAACTGCTCCAGGTGGTCGCCAGAGGGTGCGAGCACGCCGAGCGCGCCGTAGCGCGCGTCGGCCAAGTCCATGGCGGTCGTGACGATACGGTGCAGCACCGTCGGCAGGTCCAGCTCGCTGCCGATGGCCAGCACCGCCGACAGCAGCCCCTGCAGCCGGTCCTTCGCCCTGGCCAGAGCACGCAACTGCTGAGCGATGCCCTCCGACTGATCGTCCAGGAACAGCCGGAGATCCGGCCTGTCCTCACCAGGTGACGTGCCTGGATGATCCGCATCACGATTCAACGCGTCGCCTCGTTCATCACCGCCAACGCTAAACACGGCACCGTCACCAGGGCGGGAGCACACGCCCAGCAGGCGTCACCGATCGCGGGAGCCGGACGCGGCCGAGCGCCAACCGCTCGGTGCCCCATGACGCCGATTCCGGCGGCCGAGCCGCCCCACCGGCAGGCGCCCCCGGATCACCAAGCGATCCCTTGGGGCCGACGGCTGTACCGCTGCCACAAGCAGTGACGTCCGGTCAGCTGGGCAGCTGGAACAGGCTACGCAATGCCAGGTCGGCCACTTGGTGCAGCTGGTCGCGGGTGCAGCCGCTCGCCGCCTGTACGGCGATGCCGTCGGTGACGGTGTACACCAGCCGGGCGAGGACGCGAGGATCGGTGTCTGCCGGGAGGTCGGCTGCCTGCTCGAAGCGGTGGCGGAGCGCGGCTTCGCCGGCCATTCGCCGTGCGATCACCTCCTGGCGGATCGGTTCGGAGTCCGGGCCGCAGGCGTGGACGCTGTTGACGCTCAGGCATCCGTGCGGGGTGTCGCGCCCCGTGGTCAGCTCGACGGCCCCGAGGAGCAGCCGTTCGATCACGGTCTGCGCGGTGGGCGCCTCGAGGGCCTCGGCGGCGAAGGCTCCGGGGCTGGTGAAGTAGCGGTCGAGCACTTTTCGGAACAGCTGTTCCTTGTTGCCGAAAGCCGCGTACAGACTCGGCCTGTTGATGTCCATGGCCGCGGTCAGGTCCGACAGGGACGTCCCCTCGTAGCCCTGCCGCCAGAAGACCTCCAGTGCCCGGTCGAGCGCGGTTTCCGGGTCGAAGGCACGTGGGCGACCGCCTGACATGCGGCACCTCCTCAAGTTTTTTACCTATCGGTACGTTACCCCTTGAATCCCGGCCCCGAGTCTCCTAGTTTCGTATCGATCGGTACAGAACAAGGGGAGGGCACATGATCAGGGTCGGGGTTGTGGGAGCGAGCGGCTGGGCCGGCGCATCGCACCTGCCCGCACTCGCCGCACTCGCCGCGTTTGAGGTGACCGCGGTCGCGACGACCAACCGGGCCAGCGCCGACAAGGCGGCGGCTGCCCACGGCGTACCACGCGCCTTCACCGATGCCAAAACCCTTGCTGCCCATCCCGACGTGGACCTGGTCGTGGTGTCGGTCCGGGCGTCCGGGCACGCCGAGGTGATCAGGGCCGCGCTGGAGGCGGGCAAGCACGTGCTGTCCGAATGGCCGTTGGGTGTGGACGCCGCAGAAGCGGAGGACCTCGCCCGAGCGGCCGGTGCGGCCGGTGTCGTGCACGCCGTGAACCTGCAGGGGTACCAGTCCCCGGACGCCCGGTACGTCGCCGACCTGATCGCCGCCGGCGCGATCGGCCGACTCGAGTCGGCCGTCCTGGTCGCCGCCGGCGACCCACTGGGCGGCCCCCGGATCGCGCCGGAGCTGGCATGGACCACCGACCCGACTGCGGGCACCTCACTCCTGACCATCATGGTCGGCCACTTCCTGGCCACCCTGCACCGGATGGCCGGCAGGCTGGTCGAGGTCTCCGCGAGACTGCCCCGCCCGCACGACCACGTCGCCGTCACGGGAACCGGCCGCACGGTGCCCAACGGCGTGCCCGCACAGGTCCTGCTCCACGGCGTCCTGGAGAACGGCGCCTCCGCGTCCGTCGCCGTACACGGAGGCAGTGGGAGCCCCGGACGGCTTCCTCATCAAGCTCGTCGGCTCCGAGGGCACTGTGACGGTTGCCCCCACCCGACCAGGCACGTACATGCACTGGACCGACTGGGACATCCGGGTCAGCGGCGAGCAGGTGCAGGTGCCCGACCACTACCGGACCGTCCCCTTCGACCCTGCCGGTGGACCGGTCGCCAACGTCGCGGCCCTCTACCAGGAGATCGCCGAGTCGATCGCCGAAGGGCGCCGGCCCCAACCCGACTTCCACACCGCCGCAGCCCATCACCGGCTGCTCGCGGCCATCGAACGCGCCGCAGCGACCGGCGCTACGGAAAAGGTCTGGTGATGAACCCGACTTGACCCCTGCCGAGATGACGCCGAGTCACCGGCAGGCCCGTCCCCATCACGAACCGACGACAGGTGAACAGGCGAGCCACCAGCATCAACCCGCACCAAGCGGCGGTATTTGTCGTTTGCGCACACCGGTCCAGGGCGCGAGGCCGCCCGAGAGCCAAGGCAGGACGAGGGTCTCAGGTCAACCCCTCTACCGGCAGGCCCCGGACGTCCGGAGCGGCCGCCCGGTCACGCCTTCATGGTCCGGCCGAGTTAGCCTGAGGAGGTGGGGACTTGGGGATGGGCCGCAGTCGTTCCGGACGCAGATGCACCCATCGGCTTCAGGGTGACCTTCAATTCTCGGCTCTTCGGCACCGAGGCCGAGGCCAAGGAGCATCTGCAAGAGCATCTCGATGCGCGCGCGGGCGGGGACGGCGGGATCAAGGTCGCGGCCGAGCGGCTCCAGACCGTCTACTCCTTCTCGCTGTACGCCCACACGCACGCTCCGGACGGGCGAGGCTGGCACGTCCTGGCCGCGGACAAGGAACTGTGCCGGCTCGTCGTCGACCGCAGCGGCGTCGTGCGCCGCGTCCGCTTTCGGCGGCCCGGCTGGTCCGCCTTCGCCTCCGAATCGGCTGACGTGCCGCCCGAGGTCGCCCGGATCGCCGGTGAGCGGCGGCTCGGCCGGCACTGCAAGACCCTCGCCGTTCCGCTGGTCGCCGTTCCCGGCCAGCAGGTCTCCGGGAACCGGGTCTATGAGTTCGAGTACGGCCTTGTCCGGCACGATCAGGGGGCCGCTCCGCTGGCGCTGCGTTGGGACGAGACGACAGAGCTGTTCCGGGACGTCACCGTCACCCGCCACCCGCAGCTGAAACGCGAGTCGATGTCCTTCTCCTACACCCTGATCGGATCGAACGGCACGAAAATACCGATCATCGGCTCCTACGACGAGCATGCGGAAGGTGCCGATTCGCCGGCCCGCCAGTACGCCCTCCTCGGCAGGCGGGCCGAGGAACAGGTCACCCGCGCCCTGATCTCCAGCGCGCGGGCAGCGCTGGACGACGGACAGTCCCTGACCTTCGGGAAGTTCACCATCAGCGAGGCCGGGATACGGGGAAAGCGGGGCCTCATCCCCTGGAGTGAGGCCACGGTGTCGACCACAGGCGGCCGCGTAACCGTCAGCAGAACCGGCAAGCTGTTCTCGGCCGCTTCCGAGAAAGTAGCCGACATCCCGAACGTGTCACTGCTGCTCACGATCGTTGACGCGTACCGTGCCGAGGCTAATGACGGGGTAGCTGGATCACAGAAGTTGAGCCAGAACCGAAACTCGTGAACAGAGACATCCCTGTGCCGAACTGTCCAAGATCACCTGGGACCTCACATGACACGGAGGGAAGGTGTCAGTTTCATGACCGGCCCTACCTTGCCACGAGTACGACGGATCACGCGCCCCGATGTGATCCTGCGCGGGGAAGAGGTCGGTGTCGGACCGACCTTTCTGCTCCTTCACGCCGGCGGCGAACGCCGGCAGGTGTGGGGGCCGGTCAGCGAGGTCCTCGTCGATGCCGGGTACCGGTGCGTGGCCTTCGATCAGCGAGGCCACGGCGACAGCGGGGGCCGTGCTCGGACGCTGTCCTCGTACGCGGACGACATCACCGCGATGGTGCACGCCGAGCCACCAGCAAGCGTGGTCGTCGGTGCCTCACTCGGCGGCCTCGCCGCCATCGCCGCCCTCGGGGATCCGGCAGTGCGAGCCAGGGTGGCAGGGCTGGTGCTGGTCGACGTCGTCCCCTGCCTCGAACCCGCCAGGGTCCGCGGCTTCCTCGCCTCCGCAGGCCTGCTCGGCACCCACACCGAGCTCGTCGAAGACATCCTCGCCCAGGTTCCCCGCCTACGTCAGATCACTGCGGAACTCGACCTGCCCGTCCTGCTCGTCCATGGCGACAACGGCTCGTCGCTCACCGGCGAGGACATCGACCAGTTGCTGCGGCTGGCTCCCCACACCGCAGTCCGGCTCATCCCGGGCGCTGGACACCTCATTGCCCGCAATCAACCCGTGGCCTTGGCCCAGGTCGTCATCGCCGCCACCACCGACTGGCGGTAAGAGGTCCTCACAAAGGCGTTGGACGTGTCTGTGGGCGATCTGACGGGGTGTGCGCGGACACCCCGCCGCGACCTGCCGTCGGCCTCGTAAGCCACGCGGCGCCGACGGCCTGGTGGTTCTCGCCGGTCTCGGCGGCGCGGCCCGGGCGGCGTTCTTCCGCGTGGTTCTTGACCATCGGGTGTCCTTGCTGGTGACCGACCCCGCTCCGGGCCGCTGGACGGCACCGGGACTCTCTGCTGAGAGGCAACACCGTACGACCCTCGCGGTCCGCTATGCGGCAACCGTTCTGGTAGCGGCCATCAACCAGTGGTAGTGACCAGCGGACTCACCATCCGGATCAGCCGGTCGCCCTCGGCGCTGCGCAGGCGTCGGCGATGACCCGTGTGTCCCAGTAGAACGGACGGACCTCGGTGATCCTCCCGTCCTTGACCGTGATCGCCTGCAGGATCGGGAAGGAGAGTTCGCGGCCTGTCGCACGAGCGCGAGCACGGACCTGGGTGAGCACTACCGCAGTCTCACCGGCGGCGAGGAACTCCTGCTCCGCCATGTCGAATGACTCCCAAGCGGCACCCATCGCAAGGAAGAACGGCGTCATGCCCGAATGCCCGCGCCAGGTGCCTCCATAGGGGAGGGAATCAGCTTGATGCAGCACCACATCCGGTGCGAAGAAGGGGGTGCTGATCACCGGCCCGTTCACCGGCGTCTTCGACTTCCGCCCGGCCGCCGCCGACCGGCTCCTCTTCCTGACCACCCCGGTCCGCCTCGTCGGCCCCTGACCCCGGTACGGCGACAACCTCAGCCACCGCCGTGCTGTCCGGCCCAGTGCCCGGGGGGTGGATCCGTGCAGCACGGTATCCACGACCAGCCGACGCGGTACCTCCAGAAGGTCGTTGACGGGCCCTCAGCGGCGGTGATCGATTCGCTGCTGCCGGGGCGGGCTTGCACGGACGGACACGCCGGGCGGTGATCTTCGCGGAGACCTCAAGTCCTCAGGCGGTTGCGTAGCCGGACAGGGCGGGCTCCAGGACGTCGAAGGCCTGGGCGGCCTCGGCGGTGACGGTACGGGCGATCCGGTCGTTGGGGTGTCCGGCGAGGGTGAGTTCCTGGATGCGGTGGAACAGCACGCGGTGGACGGCGCCGAGCAGCGCGGCCGCGGCGCGGACGGTGATGTCGTCGGCCTGGGCGCCGGTGGCGTCGGCGAGTGCCCGGGCGAGGCGGTGCTCGCGCTGGTCGTGCAGGCCCCGCAGACAGGTGCTCAGGGTGGGGCTGTCGCTGATCATGCGGGCGAACTCCGGGCCGGAGAACCCGGCGACCGGGTCCTGGGCGGCGACGGCGTCGGCGAACGCGCGGCGCAGCGCGGCCAGCGCGGATTCCCCCGGGTGCCGGTCGGCGACGGCCTCGGCCAGGGAGGCAGCGAACGCCTCCTGGTGGTCCAGGACCAGGTCCTCCTTGCGGGCGAAGTAGTTGGTGACGGTCTTCTTGGCGACCCGGGCGGCGGCGGCGATCTCGGCGATGGTCGTCTGCTCGAAGCCCTGGGCGATGAACAGCCTGGTCGCGTGGTCGGAGATGAGCTGCCGGGTCTCCTGCTTCTTCGTCTCGCGCAGCCCTGCGGCGACGGGTGTCTGAGTAGCCATGGGGAAATCTTACCCTCGTCGCAGTTTTATGTTGACACCCCGTTGGGGGTCGGCTAACTTACCACCGACGAAAGTTTGCGCCAGGGGAACGTTTACGCGGGACGAAGCTCCCGATGCGTGAGCGCCGAACTGCGCCGTCCGTTGGACCGCGGCGTCCGCGGCGGACAGCCCCAGGACCGTCCACGTCGTCACCTCGCCGCGGCCACCGACCCGTCCCACCTGCCGAAGGAGATCCCGTGCAGTTCACCGCTTCCACCGTCTCGCTGACCGTCGACGACGTCGCCGCCTCCCGGGAGTTCTTCACCACCCACCTCGGGTACACCGTGCAGCACACCGCTGACGGCTTCGCGTCCCTGTCGCGCGAGGACGCGGTCGACGTCGTCCTGCTCGCCCGCGGCATCGAAGTGCTGCCGCCCGAGCAGCGCGACCAGCGCGCCGCCGGTCTGATCCTGGCCTTCACCGTCGCCTCCGGACTGCAGGAGCAGGAGCGGCTGCTGCGCGACGCCGGCGCCCGGATCACCATGCCGTTGCGCCAGGAGCCGTGGGGCGAGCGCCTGTTCCAGGTCACCGACCCCAACGGTGTGATCGTCCAGTTCGTCGAATGGGCCGCCGACGCCGGGCAGTGACCCCGACATGGAGGAATCCGAGCTTGCGGCCCGAGCCCCGCGACGTTCACCCGCCGGCCGCCCGCGACCGCGCTCCGCTCCGGCGAACCGCCGCTCACCCCGCCCACCGCCACCACGGGCGCGCGCACCCATCACGACGACCATCCCAGCGAACGGGAACCGTGACCATGCCGACCCTCCGCGCCGCCGTCCTGCTCGGGGCGACCGTCACCACCGGGCTCAGCGCCGGACTCTTCTACTCCTACGCCTGCTCGGTGATGCCGGGCCTGGCCCGCGCCGACGACCGGACCTTCGTCGAGGCGATGCAGCGGATCAACGTGGCCATCCTCAACGGCTGGTTCATGCTGTCCTTCCTGGGCGCCCTCGTCCTGATCGGAGCCGCCGGCCTCGTGGAACTGAAGACCGGCGGCAGCCGCACCGTGCTGCTGTGGATCGGCGCGGCCGCCGCCTTCCAGCTGGCCGTACTCGTGATCACCGGCGTGGCCAACGTGCCGCTCAACGACCGCCTGGCGGCCGCGGATCCGCCGGGCGGCGGCACCGACCTCGCCGCCGCCCGGGCCGCCTTCGAAACCACGTGGGTGCACTGGAACCTGGCCCGCGCGCTGGCCTCCACCGCGGCCCTGACCTGCATCTCGTGGGCCCTGCGGCTCTCCGCCCGGACTCCCGCCCCGGTGTGAGGGCGGTGATCGTCCAGTTCCTCGGACGGGCCACCCCGCCCTGGCCCCGCGACAACTGACAGCCCCCATCCCGGCGAAGCGGCTGCCGAGCACCGCCGACCCCCCAACCCGCAGCCACGGTCTCCGCGCGGAGGCCGAAGAGGAGGAGTATCCATGAAGTTCGCACTGGTCATCTTCGAGACGCCGGAGTCGCGCCGCAGGATCCAAGCCGACCGGGACGCCTACCGCACGGCGTACGAGACCTGGATCGGCCGCGTCGCGGCCGCCGGCAAACTCGTCGGCGGTGAAGCCTTCGACACCGAACGCGCGCTTCCGGTGACCGTGCGCAAGGCGCCGGACGGTTCGCCCCGGGTGACCGAGGGGCCGGCAGGAATCGGCGAGGAGACCCTCGGAGGCTGGTTCGTCCTCGAGACGGCCGACCGGGAGGAAGCCGTCGAACTGGCCAAGGGACTGCCCACCCCGGAAACGATCGAGATCCGCCCGATCCTCGAATCCGCCTGACGAAGTAAGCCGCCTCCGCGCCCGGCCCCGGCACACCCGGGACAACGACCCGGGCCGAAATCCGTCCCGCTGGCCCCGCGCCGGCCCCGGCCTCCCCGGCCGAGCAGCCGGCAAAGGCCTTCGAGGCGCTGCGCCGCGTCGCCTGCACGATCCCGACAGTGCGGTTCGGCGACCCGGACCGCCTCGGCGACCTGGACCTGGCGGTCGGTGAGGGCTGGCTGCTGGCCTCCTGGGACGACCCGCAGGCCGAGGACGTCCACCTGCTGCTCTACCGGGGCCGGCCGATCGGCTGGACCGCGCCGCTGCCGGACGGACCGTGGAGGGCAGGCCGGGCACGTCGCCGCCCAGCACCGGGGCGGGGGGCGGGCGTCGTGGAAGTCCGCGAGGAAGGCGCCGATGGCGAAGGCGTGGCCGGGTGGCGCCGGAGACCAGCCCGAGCGTGACCCGTCCGTGCAGGAGCCCCGTGTCCGCATCCACCGCCTGCTGCACGCGTCCGCCGTGGCCAGTGCGGCACGGGCGTACGGCAGGACCGCTCGGCCCGTCTCGGTCGGTGCCACCGACCGGCCTGAACGGTCGAGCAGACTATGCCCCAACTCATGCTCCAAATAGCGAATTTGGGCACTGAGGCCGGGCGGCGCGAGATGCAGCCGGGCTGCGGCCCGGGTGAAGCGGCCTCCTCGACGACGGTGAGGGAACAGCGCCACCGACGAAGCTCTATAACTGGCGGTTCTGGGTCTCAGGAGAACTGTCTATTGGAGATATCGCTCCCCTGGCCGCAGTCTTGATCACATGGAGAACGCGCCAACACGCACGCAATCGGAGGCCGAGGTCAGGGCAGCGATCGCGGCGGAACGCCGAGAACTGGCAGACCTGTTCGACAGTCTGTCGGCCGATCAGTGGAACGAGCCGGGCCTCTGCACGGAGTGGAGGGTTCGCGAGGTCGCCGCTCACAGGTCGACGGGCGTCCGGCTGTCCCTGCCTGCCGCGCTCGCCGAACTGGCCGAGGCGCGCGGGAATCTCCACCGAACGACCGACCGGATCGCACGTGGGGACGCGACCGCCCGTTCCACCACCGCACTCGTCGCTTTCCTGCGGGACAACACCCACCACCCCTGGACACCACCGATCGGCGGGCTCCCGGCGGCGCTCGGTCACGACGTGGTGGTGCACGGCCTGGACATCACTGTCGCGCTCGGCCGTGACCGGCGCGTTCCCGAGGACCGGATCCGCATTCCGCTCGACGGGATCCGGCCTGCCATCCTGAGGTTCTTCGGCGTGGACCTCGACGGGAGCCGGCTGTGCGCCGATGCCCTTGACCGGTCGTACGGCTCCGGCTCGCCGGTGTACCGCAGAGCCCAGGGCCTCCCGCTGCCGACCTTCGGTCGCAGGCTACCGGACGGCCTGCTCCGAGGCGAACCGAGCAACCGTTTCACCCGAGCTGCCAAGGGGGCATGAACCATGCGCATCCGGTACCTCCTGGGAGTGGCCCTCCTGTCCGCCGGCCTGCTCGCCGGAGCCTTCGGCTACGGCGCCGCCAACCTCGTCCCGACCTTCAACGCCGTGCCGATCGACATGAGACTCCACTTCCACACCGAGCTGATGAAGATGAACGGCATCACCATGCAGGGAGCGATGGCGGTCTCGGCCTTCAGCTCCCTCGCCCTGGCCGCCCTGGCACGCAGCCGCGCCCGGGTTCTCGCAGGCACGGCAGGGGCCCTGATTGTCACGTCCTTCCTGATCACCCGGTTCGGGAACGTCCCGATCAACGGCCGCATCAAGGAGTGGGCCGCCACCGCGCCGCCCGCCGACCACGCGGAGATCCTGCGCCGGTGGGAACTGTTCAACGATGCCCGCACCTTGGCCGCAGTCGCGGCGTTCGCAGTCCTGATCTCCCTATCGATGACACAGTGCCGTGTCGACAGTGCTCCCGTGATGGATTCCGGGGGATCACGCCCGAAGTCATGACCGCTCGGCGTCGGCAGCTGGCGGCTGCCGGAGGGCCGGTGCCCGGAGTCCGTTGAGGGGACCCGGCAGTTGGGCTTGACGCCCCGCAGCCGTCGGCCGGCCGTGCCGTCGGCCAGCTCACCCCCGGCGCAGGGGAGCCGACGGGTGGCGTCCACACCGGCGGTCTCCACTCCAGGCTGGCCGGCCGCCGCGGCCGGCGATTACGCACGGTCGGCCCCCAACCACGGTGCGGCGGTGATCCCCAGCTCTGCCTTCGCCAGCAGGACGCCGAGCAGCCGTCGGCGGTTCTCCTCCTGCGGGCCCTGCGGCCACAGCTCGGGGTCGAGTACGGCCTCGGCTCCCGGCGTCACCAGGGCCGCATAGACCTGATCGGCACTCACCGGACACTCGCTCCGGATGCTCGCCCGGCCCAGCCTCCCCGGTCGGCGGCGCCAGCGCACGGACCCACGCCCGAGATGCCGCCTGTTCGAGTCCTGGCCCCGACGAACGCTTCACGCACCTCAGGAACAGGTACTTACTGCCGCACTCGTCACCGTTGTCGCTGCCCTGATCGCGCTCCTTCCGTGGAGAGTCCGTCCGGCGCATCGTGGTCGAGGGCGGTCAGGACCGCTCTGATCAGTGGGTTCGTGTCATTCTTTCGCCAGGCGACGGCGACTCGTGTACGGACGGTGTCGGGTGAGATCCTGCGGAAGGCAACGCCCTTGAGACGGATGCGTCGGATGCTTTCCGGGGCCAGTGAAATGCCCAGACCGGTTTCCACCAAGGCGCACACGGTCTGCCATTCCACAGCGTGTTGGGTTACGTGAGGGGTGAAGCCTGCGGCGGTGCAGAGATCGGTGATCTGGTCGTACAGCGGCGGGCCGACGGCGCGCGGCAGCAGTACGAAGGGGCAGTCCGCCATCTCTTCGACGGGGACGGTTCGTCGTGCCGCGAGCGGGTGTGAGGCGGGCAGGACGGCCACGAACGCTTCGGTCAGCACGGTCTCGAAGTCGAGCTCCGCGTCGTGGGGAGGTGGTTCACGCAGCAGGCCGATGTCGATCGTCCTGTCGCGCAGGGCAGCCAGTTGCGGCGTGGTGGTCATCTCGGCGATGTCCAGATCCACCGCGGGAAACCGTTGCCGGAAGCTTCGCAGCAGGCTGGGCAGGACGGTCAGAGCGACGGAGGCGGCGAAGCCGATCCGCAGGCGGCCTGCCCTGCCGCTGCCGACCTCTCGGGCTGCTGTCAGGGCCGCTGCGAGGTGACTGAGGGCGTGCCGGGCGGCGGGATGGAGTTCTCGCCCGGCCGGGGTGAGGTCGATGCGTCCGGGTTCGCGACTGAACAGCGCGTACCCGACCTTGTCCTCCAGGCGGCGGATCTGCTGGCTCAAGGGCGGCTGGGCGATGCCCAGTCGGGCGGCTGCGCGGCCGAAGTGGAGCTCCTCGGCGAGCACGACGAAGGCGTGCAGCTGCGGCAGGGGGAGTTCGGGACGATCCATACTCTTAGAGATATCACCCGGTACACAAGGACGTATTAGACGTATCGCTGCTGGTCACCTAGCGTTCAGCACATGACAGAGCGACGCCCCATCCTCAGCGGCTCGATGTTCGAGGAGCAGATCGGCTACGCCCGCGCGGTGATCGATGGTGACTGGGTCCACGTGTCCGGGACGACCGGATTCGACTACCCCACCATGACGATCTCCGATGACGTGGTGGAGCAGGCCGAGCAGTGCCTGCGCAACATCGAGGCTGCCCTGAACGAGGCGGACTGCACCTTCGCCGACGTCGTGCGGGTGCGCTACATGCTGCCCGACCGTACCGACTTCGAACTCTGCTGGCCGGCCCTGCGTCGCGCGTTCGGCGACGTTCGACCAGCCGCCACCATGCTCGAGTGCGGCCTCGCCGATCCCCGCATGAAGATCGAGATCGAGGTGTACGCCAGCCGCATCACCGCCTAGTCAGATTTCGGACGCAGGCAGGCACTCCCAGCCGAGGGCGGCCGGTCTGACACATGCCGAGCGGGTTGCCTCCCACGCCTGCCCCACCCTCTGGAGGGAACCGTCCCGGGGCTGGATTTGCCCACTGCTGCCGTGCCCCTCCGCCTCGAAAGCGCCCTTCCACCTGATCCGAGCTGCGACGACGTAGTCAGCGCTTGCACACCGGGCCCACCGCCCACCGGCAACGCGCGAGCTGCCACCGCGGTACGAGTCACCGGCCTTCCCGGCCGCCCCGCTCGCCGCCGCAGCCTTCCCGACGCGGCCGGCCTCATGCCGCTCGCCGGCCACGCCTCGGTGAACACCGTCGGGGACTGACCTTTCGGGGGCGATTCCGCCTCCTCACCGCGACGGCCCCCGTCCGGAACCACGCATCGTGTCCGAGGAATCCGAGGAAATCGCAGCGCCGCCTGCCCAGGACGCCCCCCTTCTGGCCCCCAGGATTTCGCAGGCCCTGAAGGCATTTACGCCCCTACGCCCGCTTACTCACCCATCGCCAATCCACCGCTCCCAAGGGGGAATCCACCCTGACCAGCCTCCGCCGGAGGCCGGCCCTCGCCGCAGCCACACTCCTGCTCGCCCTCGCCCTCGCCGTCCCGACCGCCGCCGGCGCCGGACAGGCTTCCGCCGCATCGGTGGCCACGTGGGACAAGGTCGCCGAATGCGAAAGCAGCGGCAACTGGCTCGTGGCCATCCCACTCACCGACGACGAACGAGCCGCCGTCGACGACGGCCGGGCCGCTCTGGACCAGCTACTGGAACGGCTTGGCGATGCCCCCACGCCGGCAGGGCCTACGCCACGTCAGATCGGTGTCCCAGCCACCGCGACACTCTTGCCGATCGTCAACGTGACCGCCAGTCCCCGAGAGCGCGGTCCGGGAGGTCCATGCTGAACCCACGACGGTCGCGGCCACTGGAGTTCGCGCTGCACTGAACCGCCTCGACCCGGTATCGTGCCGTCCTGCGAACCCACACCCTGTCTTGGGAAAAGAAGTGCAGGATGCACATCCTGGATGACCTCACCGGTCTTTCCTCTCGTGCAAAGAGTCTGCTTGAACGAACGGGCTGGCGGGATGATCCGCCGGAACCCGGGCTCTGCACCGAGTTCCTGCGGGTCCGGGACTGCTTCGGCCAGTTGGTTCCCACGCCCATGATGCTCGTGATCCGCCGGGAGGGATTCGAGCAGAAGTACGGCGGACTGCGCTACCAAGTGCGAAGCAGCTGCACCGTCGAGGGCGAACGCCGCGAGGTGCTTCGTGACTGGCACTACGACCTGGGCCAGGGCATGTGGTTCGGCTCCGCCGACGGCTGGTACTTCGATTGGTTCGGGGAACGTGTCTCCTCCCCAGTGCACTACTTGGTGCATACGGACGGACGAGTCGGGGCGGACGATGGAGGCGGCACGTTCCTCGAAATCGCCCCGTCCATCCCGGCACTCATCGAATCCCATGCCATCACCGACGCCGTCTCGACCTGGGACCGCACCATCGCCGAGGTCGACAGCTTCGCACTCGCCGAACAGCTCGACGGCCTCACCGACATTCCCGAAGCATCAGGCAGCACCATCCGATGGCGGCTCTCCGACAACGTCGCGGTCGAGGAGTTCCGGAACTGGAGCAGCGACGCGCCACGTCGTTGGCGCGCATTCATCTGGAGCCGAGGTGAAGCCGGCCGACGCCAGGTTGAAGAGGCCGCTGCTCGAGCGGCGGCCACACAGCAGACCCTGTCAGCCACCGGATGACGTCCGCTGCTTGACAGAGCTGATTCCACAGAATGATCCGGTTGACGTGGCCCTCGACGACTTCGCGATGCGTCAGCTGACCGCGGCCCAGGCCGATGACCTCTACGAACTGGTCTCCGAGCGGCAGGGACCCTTGCTGATCATCACCAGCAACCGGGCGCCCCAGCGACTGGTATCCCCTCTTCCCCAACCCCGTCGTCGCCGAGTCGCTGCTGGACCGGCTGATCAACACCAGCCACCAGGTGATCACGAACGGACCCAGCTACCGGCCGAGCAAGCGCCCCAGGAACCCCGGCGAGAAGTCCGCCAACAGCTAAGAGGTCGACTCAGTCGCTGGGTGCGGTGTCAGAGATGATGAGGCGAACCATCTGGTACCACACCTGCCACAGGCGGAGGTTGTCAGCTTCGTCGAGCTCCGGCAGGACCTGTTCCAGGTCGCAGAACCTTCGGTGCAGTGCTGCGCGCCGCCGCGCGTCGAGGAGCCCTTCGTTGCTCAGCCACGACGTCACGCACCCGGCGATGTCAGCATCCAGCATGACGAGGTCGATGCCTGCCCGTTCGGCTGTGTTGAGCCGGGCAGGCCACGTCTCCTGTCGGAGCTCCCGCAGGAGACGGGCGACCATGACTTGGGGGACGTCGGTTTCAGGCACAGCGGTCATCATCGGGGAGCCGTCACCGGAATGTCATCCGGGTTATGGCACAGGCCGGTCGACCGTTGAGTCGAGCCAGGGGGTGGGGAATTACGCGGGGAATTACGCCGACGCGACCCCTGGGGAATAACGCCGTCGTTCACACGAACCAGGGCTGATCTGCTGAAACGCTGCTGATCAGCCGAATTCACCCGAACTTCTCCGTGCCGCCGAGCATGCGGTGGGCGATGTGGTGGAGCGTCGCTTCGATGCGTTCGGGGGAGACGCCCTGGTCGCGGTGGCGGCGGTACAGCTCCGGGGCGAGGGGGGCCAGCAGGTGGTCGGCGAGGACATCGGGGTCGGGGGCCTGTGCCGCGGCGGCGAGCATTCGAACGTGGGCGCGCCAGAAGCCGTAGGCGCCGGTGGCCAGGCGGGCGGGTCCGGTCTCGGCACCGAGCAGCAGGTGGGAGTGGCGTTCGAGCAGGTCGACCATCGCCGAGTAGAAGGCGCTGAGGCGCTCGGTGGGGGTGGCCGCCGGTTCCGGGCCCAGCGGGCCTTCTCCGCGCAGGAGCTGTTCCTGGATCCGGTGTTCGTGGGCGTCCAGCAGCGCGCGGGCGATCGAGGCGCGGTCGGGGTAGCGGCGGTAGAGCGTGCCACGGCCGACGCCGGCCGCTTTGGCGATGTCGTCCATCGTCACGCCGGACGGGTCGCGGGTGGCGAACAGCCGCTCCGCCGCCTCCAGGATCTTGGCTCGGTTGCGGGCGGCATCGGCGCGTTCGACGGGCGGCATGGGGCCGATCCTATCAAGTGGACGCCGTGTCCACTTGAGGGTTAGCATCGAGACAAGCAAGCGGACATTGTGTCCACTTATCGCTCTTCCGGGGGTCCCATGCCGCAGCTGCTCCATCTCGACGCCAGCGCGCGCCGAGCTTCCCTCTCCCGCCGGATAGGCGCGGCGTTCGCCGACGCCTGGCGCGCCGCAACACCGCAGCACACCTACGTCCACCGTGACCTCGCGGCCCGGCCGGTGCCACCGATCGGTGAGGCGTGGACCACCATCTGCGACACCCTGCTGCGCGAAGGCATCGTCGAGCCCGCCCGCTACCGTGAAGCGGTGCGCACCGACGCCCAGCGCGAGGCCTGGGCCGTCCTCGAACCGCTGCTCACCGAACTGCTCACCGCCGATGTCGTCCTGATCGGCACCCCGATGTACAACTTCGGTGTTCCGGCCCAGCTCAAGCTCTGGATCGACCAGGTCACCTTCCCGAGGATGGACCTCCGGCCGCGGCGCTTCGTGATCGCCTCCGCCCGCGGCGGCTCCTACCGGCCCGGCACTCCGCGCGCGCCCTTCGACCACCAGGAGCGCTATCTGGTCGACTTCTTCCGCGGCCACTACGGAGTGGAGGACACTCTCGTGATCGGCGCCGAACTGGCGAACTCGACCGTCGACCCGGCCATGACCGAACGGCGTCCGCAACACGAACAGTCGCTGGCCGCTGCTCTGGCCGAAGCCATGGCGGCGGGGCGGCGGATGGCCCGCGAGGCGTCCGAAGTCCCCGCCGGCCGGTCACTGGCCGCCGCCCTGGCCGAAGCCGCGACCGCCGGGCCGCGGACGGCAGGCGAGGGATCCGAAGCTCCCGACGGCCAGGGGCGGTGAGGCGGGCGTGTCCTGGCTCCTCGTGATCGCCGCCGGCCTGGTGGAGGTCGTGTGGTCGCAGAGCATCAAGCCGACCGACGGCTTCACCCGCCCCGGCCCGACCGCCCTCTGCGTGCTGATCGGCGCACTCTCCGTCTATCTGCTGTCGCGGGCCATGCGCGACCTCCCGGCAGGGCTCGCGTACGCGATGTTCACCGGCATCGGAACGATCGGCGCCATCGCACTCGGCGCGGCCCTACGGCACGAGCCGCTCGGGCCGGGCCGAGCGGCCGCACTGGCACTGATCCTGTGCGGGCTCGTCCTGGCACGACTCACCGCTGCGGAGTGAGCATCGCTGCGGCCTCGGCCGGCGCCGCCGCGGGTCCCGCGGCGGCGGGCCTGCGGTGGCGGGGAGGTCCCCCCGAGGTGCGGAAGGTTGCCCGAGATGGCCTGATAGCTACGTGCAGTAGCCGGCCCGCGCTCGATGAAGCCGACCGGCGCCCCGCTGTTCCAGGCCGTGCGCGTGGTGGCCCGGCGGTCCCGCTTCGCACTAGGGCGCGTATTCGGTCGTGATCAATTTGGGGAATTCGCCCTCACGGCGAGGCCTGATCCGGTAGATCATGTCGTGTGACGCGCGCGCAACTGACTGATGCAGAGTGGGAGTTCATCGGGCCGTACCTGCCGATCGGCGAGTACGGCCCGTACCCTGAGCGGCTGCGGCAGCAGTTCGAGGGCGTGATCTGGCGGTTCAGGACGGGCGGGCAGTGGCGGGAGATGCCGGCGGAGTTCGGCGCGTGGTCGACCGTCTCCAACCGCTTCCGGCAGTGGCGTGACGCTGGCGTCTTCGAAGCCCTGCTGGAGGGCGCGATCGCGGAGGCCGCGAGCCGGGGTGAGGTGGACCTGTCGCTGGTCAGTGTGGATTCCACCACCGTTCGGGCTCACCACGACGCCGCCGGCATGCACTTGGGCTCCGATGCCATGGCGGCCCTGGAGAAGGCCGCCGATGAGGCGGAGAAGGCCCGGCAAAAGGGGGCGGTCCGGAGGCACAAGACGGACAGGACGCCGCAGACGAGGAGCGACGACGTATCCGGCGGCGGCGCGGGCTCCGCCTGAAGGCCGCGCTGCTCGGACGCTCCAGAGGCGGCCAGACCAGCAAGATTCACGTCGCCGGTGAGCGGAAGTGCCGCCCGCTGGTGTTCGTACTGACCGAGGGGCAGGCCGCCGACAGCCCGCAGTTCATCCCCGTGCTCAAGAAATTACGGGTCCGTGGGCCGGTCGGCCGTCCCCGCACCCGGCCCGACGCGGTCGCCGGGGACAAGGCCTATTCGTCCCGCGGCAACCGCGCCCACCTGCGCGGGCGCGCGATCAAGGCTGTCATCCCGGAGAAGAAGGACCAGGCCGCCAATCGGAAGAAGAAGGGCAGCCGGGGCGGCCGGCCCGTCAGCCCCGACGCCGACCTTTACAAGGAGCGCAACACCGTCGAGCGCCTGATCAACAGGCTGAAGGCCTGGCGAGGCATCGCCACCCGCTACGACAAGACACCCGCCAGCTACCTCGCCGGCCTCCACCTCCGTGGTGCGATGATCTGGATCAAAGACCTCACCAAGGCCGCTCCTTGATCACGACCGAATACGCGCCCTAGGAACCGTCGAGGGAGGGGCGAGCGATCCACTTCACGGAGGAAATCTCATCCAGGTGCTCGAGGGCCTGGGGTGTGGTCGCGGAGACGCTTACGGTGGAGAACCCGTCCCTGGTACGCCAGGGCGCCTTGAAGTCCATGGCCGGTGCGATGTCCGCGATCAATGTTTCACTCATGAAGGTCAGATGACCCGGACGCGGCCACTTCCAGCCCCCGAAGTCGACCTGGTCCAACGTCGACAATATCTCCGGAAGGACATCATTGGGCACCTGAGAGCACAGGCGACTGCAGTCCGCGGAATCGGCAGTCGCTGCGAGCGTCAAATGAACCAGAAACTCTGAGAGGGTTTCGGGGACCAGATCCCATTCGCCGCGCAATTCGGTTTCGTAGACGGCGTTCGGATCTGCTGCGTCGAAGGCCCAGAACCAGTCTCCGGTGGAGTCGGATGCGAACTCGGCCTTCCCCTCGTTCACTCGGATCTGCCGGGGGTCGTAAACGCGGAAGCCGGTCGCGCGGAGCTGCTCCCAGCGGTCCGCAAGGCCGTACCACTCCCTGAGTGGGTCGGGTAGCCACGCGCGGTCAACCTCGATGTGCTCCACGGGATCAGGCTGGCCGAACCAGTTGACGAGGAATTCAGCGAGATTGATGTCTGCCGGATCGATCACTCGATCATGATAGCGCAGGCGCGTCAGGGGCCATGGCCCCGAATGACAGAGCGCTTGCACGAAGATCTCCCGGATCGCCGTGCAAGCGCTCTGGCCCGACTCACCTTTCATGCAGTCCCGGGCCGATTGGGATTTCGGGACCACACGTCACGTGGTGCTAGTCGGCGCCGCCGATGTGAACCCGGTTCTCGATGCGTCCGGCCGCATTTCGCCAGATGACCATCAGTTTGGCGCCTTCCGGGAGAATGGCCCGCATGTTCTCAAGGTATCCGGTCACCCCGGGGCATGGTCCGTAAGCGGCACCCTCGGCCTTGTGCAGATACAAATACCCTTCTCTGGCGCCGGTGCTGCGCATGAGAGCAGCCGTCTGGTTCTCGAGGTGGTGGAAGTTCTTGTCGGGCGTTCCCGGCGGAGCCTCCCAATCGGGTCGGAGGTTGCGGCCGTCCCCACCGGAGGAGAGGTTGGAGGTGACGCCGTTGTCCAGCTCCGTGTGTCCGGACATGCCGCCGGGCTCCCTGAACCTGCCGTGCGCGTCCTTCGCCTTCTGGAGCCCCGCTTCCAGTGCCTCCGGGCACGGAAGCGAAACGTTGTGGACCAGGACCGGCGTGCTTCCGGCCTCCACGAAGTAGGTGTGGAGGTCGCCGACGGTGAAGTCGTAGGTGGTGGTGTCGGCGTGGAAGAGGTGGACGCCGGTGACCTGGGCGGTACCGGTGGGCGTCTGGAGGACGTCGCCGGGGCGGAGGTCCTCGGCGTCGACGAAGGCGGCCTGGGTCTGGTCGTAGAAGGGATGGTGGAAGGTGGCGTGGATGGTTCCACCGTCGGCGCTGACGGCCGGGGCGGCGGTGTCACCAGCGGTGCTGATGGCCGGGGCCGAGTAGGCGACCGGGGCGGTGGTCTCGGCCGCCTGGTGGTTGACGCCGATAAGGGTGACGGCGGCGATGGAGACGGCCAGGGCGAGGCCGGCACGCTGCCAGATCCTCTTGCCCAGTGGGATCCCGTCCTGCTTGGCCTGCTTGGCCTGGGCCGCTTGGGGGGTGCGCGTCGGGCTGGTGTGCTCCTTACTGGCCTTGTCGGCCCGGGTTGGGGTGATGGTGACGTCGGCGAAGTCATGGTCGGTGGTGGTGACGACGACACTGGTGACGGTGTGGGTCTGCGTCCCGTCTTGGCCGGGGACGGCGTTGGTGATCTGGTCGCCGATTCTGACCTGGTCGATCCGCTTGCTGCTGCCATCGGCCATCAGAACCGGGGTGGCACCGGTGAAGCTGCGGGCGTTCAACCCGAGGGCGACGGAGCGCCAGCGGATGCACGCCGTCGCCGCCCGGTTCCACCTCGAGCATGGCCACCTCGACCCCACCGACAAGACCCGCCACGGCGACCTGATCTCCTGGCTCGATCGCCAGCGGCACCTGAACGGCCAGCACCTCCTCGACCCGGCCCGGATCAACGAACTGGACGCGCTCGGCATGATCTGGTCCAAGCACGCCAACGCCTGGGAACGCGGCTACGCCTACGCCCGCGCCTGGTCCGCCCACCACGGCCACCTGGCGATCCCCGCCACCGAGAAGCTGGACGGCTACGCGGTCGGCGCCTGGATGCGCCGCCAGTGCAAGGCCGAGACCCTCACCAAGGGCCAGGTCGCGAAGCTGGACGCGCTGGACGAGCTGTGGCGCCTGGAACCGGACTGGAACCGCTCCTACCGCCGCCTGCTCGCCTACCTCGCCGCCCGCGGCACCCTCACCGGCCCCGCCAACCGCACCGGCGGCGAGGCGGACCCGACCTTCCGGCCCGGCACCTGGCTGCGCAAGCAGGCCAAGGCCCGCGCCGAAGGGAAGCTGACTGACCAGCAGACCACGCTCCTGGACGCCCTCACCCGGCACGCCGAGACCGTCACCGGCTGACCCACACGACACCGATCCCGCCGCCCCGGCCCCGCCCAGGCCGGGCCGGGACGGCCCACTCCTCGACATGCCCGGCCAGTGTCGATCGGGATGCTGCGAAATTCTCCCGCAGCAGATCGAGGCGCTCGGTGAACGCCGAAGGGTCTGATTTGCTGAGTGCCATGACCAGCGTTTCGGCTTCCTGCCAGGAAAGCTCCTGCTGAGCGAAGGCCCAATCCGACAGGGAACGCGGGGGCACTCCTCGTGCCTTCTCCAGATTGGTGTCGAACGTCTGCCAGAGCGCCTCCGCCTCCAGGTAAGGAGACCGGGGCGTCGGGTAGTACCTCGGCCACTGGGCCTCGCTGATTAGGATGGCCAACGGATGCTGTGCCCGCCTGCAGACAGACCGGGTCGTGCTCGTCGATGGTGTCTGCCGCCTGCCGATAGTCATCGAGGACGATCAGCGCCTCGTAGGGCGCAGGACGCCCGGCGAGAGAAGCCTCGACGACACTCTCCGCCGCGTCCTTGATCGGCAAATCCAGTGCAGCCAGGAGTGGCAGGAGGCAGAACACTCCACCGCCCAGGAGGCCCTGACCGCCCTGTCTCCTTGACTCCGGGCTGTCGCGACAGAGCCCCCGTCGAAGTGTGACTTCGACGGGGGCTCTGGGCTTGTTCAAGCAGCACTGCTATTCGAGATCAGTTCCCGATGAAGCCCCTGCTCCCTTCCTGCCAACGTTGTTCGAAGAATTCCGCAGACGTCTCCTCGACATGGAGATTGTCGTTGCCTTGGAGCTCCGCCAGCGACGGAACGCGTTCCGAGCTGAGCTTCACCTCGCCCTGCACCTGGCACTCCCGGTCAACGCGGATGAGTCGGCCATCCATGTACTGGGCCACCTTGCGCAGCTCGTGCCCGTCCGTCCCGATCTCCGTGACGAACTCGAACGGTTCGTCACCGTCTGCCGAGAGATCGATGGAGATCAGGTACCACGGCTTGGCCTCCGCGCCCTGCTTCAGCCGGAGTCGAGCCGCCAGCGTCTGCTGAGGCTGGAAGCCGCGATGGCGAACGCAGTTCGCCATCGACGGCTCACAAACGGGCCAGGTGCACTGGAGGCCGCACGGCCCGGACGGACGCCATCCGAGCGCCGTCGACACCTTCGACAGCTCAGCCCGCATCGCGGTTCCCGCCGGTGCCAGCTGATCGGCGCGCCGAAGGACCGCCATCGGATCACGCTCCCCGGAATCCAGGGCGCGCTCGTCCTCCCGCTGGGCACTGCGTTCACGTTCCGCGAAGTCGGCGACGACTGGCGGCATCGGCACCGGTGTCTGATTTCTCCCGAGCCCATTTGAATAGTGCACCAGTCCCAGTGGGCATACCGCCACCTCCTGCATCTGCAACTCGTGAACAGTAGACCAGGCAGCTGTTGACCTTAAAGTCATACGCACCCTGGCCGGCGCTGCCACGGTAAGATTGCCGTGCGTATCTGATTGCCTGGTTCGCATTTTCGAGATCAAACGTGGTGGACCCGACGTGTTTCATCCCGTCAGGAATCCCCTTGAATCGCATCGGCCTCAGGATCCCGCTAATTTCGTTGGCATGGGCGTGCTCATATGCACCACTCTGGCTGCGGATCTCAATATTGAAGTGGGGGCCTTCTTCTCCCTCATACGCATGTACCGTCGCAGTGCCACCGCAATTGTGCACCAGGACCGGCGTGTCCCCGGCTTCCACATAGTAGGTGTGGAGGTCGCCGACGGTGAGGTCGTAGGTGGTGGTGTCGGCGTGGTAGAGGCGGACGTCGGTGACCTGGGCGGTGCCGGTCGGCGTCTGGAGAACGTCGCCGGGGCGGAGGTCCTTGGCGTCGACGAAGGCGGCCTGGGTCTGGTCGTAGAAGGGGTGGTGGAAGGTGGTCTGGATGGTCCCACCGTCGGCGCTGACGGCCGGGTTGGTGGTGTCACCAGCGGTGCTGATGGCCGGGACCGAGTAGGCGACCGGGGCGGTGGTCTCGGCCGGCTGGTGGTCGACGCCGATCAGGGTGACGGCGGCGATGGAGGCGGCCAGGGCGAGGCCGGCAAGCTGCCAGATCCTCTTGCCCGGCGGGATCCCGTCCTGCTTGGCCTGGATCGCTTCCGGGATGCGCGTCGAGCTGGTGTGCTCCCTACTGGCCTGTGGAGCAGGGCCCGAGTGTGGGCCAAGCTCCACCGGGTCGTCCTCGACGAGCTCGGCGCGCGCGGCGAGCTGGACTGGTCGAGGTGCGCGGTCGACTCGGTCAACATGCGGGCCCTGAAAAGGCAAGGCCATGAAGTTACGGGTCGAGGCCGACACGTAACTGCGGCCTGATCTGCGCGAACGCCGGACGTGAGAAGCGGAGCCCGGTAGAACGACGTCTGCCAAGACAAGCCGTTCAACTTCGGGAGCTCCGCTGTCCGGTCAGTGTGTCATCACCCGCGAGATCGCGGTAGCCGAGGGCGTCTACGCGCCGGGCCATCTGGGCGAGTTGACCCAGATCGTGCCTTTCGAGATGGTCGATGCGGTCCTCGCCGAGTGCGCGGCCGTGCAGGAACGGCTGCGGAAACTCCCGGCCAGGGTCGTCGTGTATCTCCTGCTCGCGGCCGCACTGTTCGAGGAGTGCGGCTATCCGGCCGTCTGGTCGAAACTGACCGGTGCGCTCGGCGCGTTGCCGATACCGAAAGTCACCGCGACCGCGCTGTGGCACGCCCGCTGCCGACTCGGAGCACGTCCCCTTCGTGCCCTGTTCGACCTGCTCCGGACCTGCGAGCGCGGTCCGCACCACCGGGGCGCGTTGGGCCGGGCTGATGGTCGTCGCCATCGACGGCACCTACCTGGACGTTCCCGACACCCCGGCCACCCGCGCCCACCTGGGCAAGGGGTCGAACCGGTTCACCACCGCCGGCTACCCGCAGATCTGCCTGACCGCCCTGGTCGCCTGTGGCACTCGCGCCGTCCTGGACGCCGCCTTTGGGCCGCGCACCACCGGCGAGACCACCTACGGCCGACGCCTCCTGCGAACCCTGCGGCCAGGAATGATCGTTCTGCTGGACCGCGGCTTCGCCGGCAACGCTTTCCTCGAACACACCGCCGCCACCGGCGCCGCTTTCCTGGCTCGCCTCACCGCCATCCGCAAGCCACCCGTCCTGCTCCGCTTCGCAGACGGTTCTTTCCTGTCCCGCATCGGCACGCTGGAGGTCCGCATCATCGAGTGCGAGATCGCGATCGCCACCACGGCCGGACGGCACACCGGCGTCTACCGCCTGGCGACCACCCTGCTCGACCACCGCGCCCACCCCGCAATCGAGTTGGTCAAGCTCTACCACGAACGCTGGGAGGTCGAGTCCGCCTACTTCGAGATCAAGAAAACAATGCTGGGACGCCGGGTCCTGCGGGCCCGCACCATGCCCGGCATCGCCCAGGAGGTCTATGCCCTCCTGAGCTTCCCCCGTTGAGCGGGAGGTGGTGATTACCTGGTCAGGATGGGTTCAGGCAGTTCGACGGTCACTGGTTCGGCCGTCGCCTGGTTGGCG
>NZ_JBEPAK010000040.1:0-36653 GCF_040298565.1 Kitasatospora sp. NPDC001539
GTCGCCGTGCGGACGACCGGGGCCCGGGCGTTGCCGGTCAGAACACCGAGCAGCCCGACAGGGTGGTGAGGGTGTCGAGCGCGGTGACGGCGGCGACGGAGTTGCCGGCCTGGTCGAGCCGGGGGCCCCAGGCGCAGACGGCGGCCCGGCCGGGGAGTATGGCGAGGATGCCGCCGCCGACGCCGCTCTTGCCGGGCAGACCGACCCGGAAGGCGAACTCGCCGGCGGCGTCGTACGTGCCGCAGGTGAGGAGGACGGCGTTGACGCGCTTGGTCTCGCTGCGCGACATCAGCCGGGTGCCGTCGGTGCGCACGCCGTAGCGGGCCAGGAACGAGCCGGCCAGCACCAGGTCGCGGCAGCTCGCGGCGACGGCGCAGTGGGCGTAGTAGTGGTCGAGGACGGTCTCGACCGGGTTCTCCAGATTGCCGTGGCTGGCGATGAAGTGGGCCAGCGCGGCGTTGCGGTGGCCGTGCTCGGCCTCCGAGGCGGCGATCACCGGATCGGTGTCCAGCAGCTGGTTGCCGGACTCGCGGCGCAGGAACTCCCGTACCGCGCCGGAGGCGTCACCGGTCAGCGACTGCAGGCGGTCGGTGACCACCAGGGCGCCCGCGTTGATGAACGGGTTGCGCGGGATGCCGTGCTCCGTCTCCAGCTGCACCAGGGAGTTGAAGGGGTTGCCGGAGGGCTCCCGGCCGACGCCCCGCCAGAGGGCCTCGCCGCCGTCGCCGCTGTAGGCGAGGGCCAAGGCCAGCGAGAACAGCTTGGAGACGCTCTGGATGGAGAACGGGCGCTCCCACTCCCCGGCGCCGTACAACTCGCCGTCGACGGTGGCCACGGCCATGCCGAAGGCCTCCGGGTCCGCGGTGGCGAGGGCCGGGATGTAGTCGGCGACGCGGCCGAGGCCGGTGGTCGCCCGGGCGGCCGCCTCGGCGGCCTCCAGCAGCACCGGCCAGTCCAGGATCTCCCCGTCGTCCACGGCTCTCCTCCACACACCCACACTCGACGATCATGGTTCGGACCGGGCGCCGACATCGTGGTCACACCCGGTCCGACCAGTGATTATCCGTGCCGGGGGCGGTGCTCCTCGCTCGGGGTGCTGCTCCCCGCCGGGGCCCTGGTCCCCACCGGGGTCCTGCTGCCCGCCCGGGTCCTGCTGCCCGCTCCGGGCGAGGCCCTGCCCGGGGCGAGGCCCCGCTCCGGGCGAGGCCCTGCCCGGGGCGAGGCCCCCGCTCAGCCCTTCAGCGGCGCCGGCCGCCGGGCCGCGGTTCCCGCCGGGGCGGTGCCCCGCGGGCCCCCGGGCTGTGCCGCGCCCCGGGCGTCGGCCTGCTCCGCGGCGGGGCTCGCGCTCAGGACCGCGCTCGGGCCCTCGCTCCGCCTCCTCCGCAGGTCCTTGAGGAGGACGACCACGGCGGTGGTGACCAGTGTCCCCGCGGCGATCGCCAGCAGGTAGAGGAACGGGCTGCCGATCAGCGGCAGCACCCAGATCCCGCCGTGCGGGGCGCGCAGGGTGGAGCCGAAGGCCATCACCAGGCCGCCCGCCGTCATGCTGCCCGCGATGCTCGCCGGGATGACCCGCAGCGGATCGGCGGCGGCGAACGGGATCGCGCCTTCGGTGATGAAGGACGCGCCGAGCACCCAGGCGGCCTTGCCGTTCTCGCGCTCCTCCGCGCTGAACAGCCGGCGGCGGACCACCGTGGCGAGCGCCAGGCCGAGCGGCGGCGTCATGCCCGCGGCCATCACGGCGGCCATCACCTTCAGGCTGCCCGCGTCCGGGGTGGCCCCGGCCGTGGTCAGGGCGCCGGCGGCGAAGGTGTACGCGACCTTGTTGAGCGGGCCGCCGAGGTCGAAGGCCATCATCGCGCCGAGCAGCAGGCCGAGCAGGACGGCGTTGCTGCCCGAGAGCCCGTTCAGCCAGTTCGTGAGGCCGGTCATCGCCGAGGCGATCGGGGAGCCCACCAGGACGAACATCAGGAACCCGACCGCCGCCACCGACAGCAGCGGGATCACCACCACCGGCATGATCCCGGCGATCGCCCGCGGCACCTTCCAGCGCACCATCCAGAGCACCAGGAACCCGGCGGCCAGGCCGGAGACGATGCCGCCGAGGAAGCCGGCGCCGACCGCCGCGGAGACCGCCCCGCCGACGATGCCCGCCGCCAGCGCCGCCCGGTCGGCGATCGCCCAGGCGATGTAGCCGGAGAGGATCGGCACCAGGAAGCCGAAGGAGGCCTTGCCGGTCTGGAACAGCAGGGCCGCCCAACTGTGCGACGAGGTCCAGTCGAAGTGGCCGAGCACGGACGGGGCGGAGGCGATCTGATACCCGCCGACGGCGAACCCGAGGGCGATCAGCAGACCGCCCGCCGCGACGAAGGGGATCATGTAGCTCACGCCGGTCATCAGGTAGCGGCGCAGGCGGTGCGCCCAGTGCTCGCCCGATCCACCGGTACGGGCGGGGGCGGCGGCCGCGGTGCCGGTGGGAGCGGCCCCCGCCGGGCGCGCACCGGAGCCGGCCTCCGCGACCAGGCGGGCGGCCTCGGCGACGAGCTCGTCCGGGCGGTTGACGCCCGCCTTCACCCCCACGTCCACGGTCGGCTTGCCCGCGAACCGGGCGCGGTCGCGGACCTCCAGGTCGTGGGCGAGGATCACCGCGTCGGCGGCGGCGATCACCTCCGGAGCGAGCGCCGTGGTGCCGGCCGAGCCCTGGGTCTCCACCGCGATCACGGCGCCGGCCCGGGCGGCGGCCAGCTCCAGGGCCTTGGCGGCCATGTACGTGTGGGCGATGCCGGTGGGGCAGGAGGTCACGGCGACCAGGCGGAGGACCCCGGCCTCCGGCTGCTCGGCGCCGGGCGGGGTGCCGGGCGGGGCTGCCGACCCGGGCGCGGCCGAGGGCTCGGGGACGGCCGAGGTCTCGGAGACGGCCGAGGTCTCGGGGACGGCTGAGCTCTCGGTGGGGACCGAGGTCTCGGGGTCGGCCGATCCGTCGGCCACGGTGGCGGACCCGGCGACCGGCGCGGCGTCCTCGCCGTTGACCAGTGCCGCCACGGCCAGCGGGCTCTCGGCCGCCCGCAGCGCACCGGTGAACGCCGGGTCCATCAGCCGGCGGGCCAGCGAGGCGAGGATCCGCAGGTGGGCGTCGTCGGCTCCGTCCGGAGCCGCGATCATGAAGACCAGGTCGGCCGGCCGGCCGTCCGGGGCGGCGAAGTCCAGGCCGCGGGCGCTGCGCCCGAAGGCCAGGCTGGGCCGGGTGACGTGCGTCGATCTGCAGTGCGGGATGCCGATGCCGTCGCCCATGCCCGTGGGGGCCTGGGCCTCGCGGGCGGCGATGTCGGCGAGGAAGCCGTCGAGGTCGGTGACCCGGCCCTCGGCGACCAGCCGCTGCGCGAGTGCGCGCAGGGCTTCGTCCTTGTCCTCGGGGGCGAGGTAGAGGTCGACGAGTGCGGGTGTGATCAGTCCGCCGGTGTCGCCCGTCGTGTCGCTCGTCAAGTCGCTCATCGTGGGTCCTTCAACTGGTGCCGGAGAGTTGTCCGTTGCCCCCGGGGTGGTGTCCGGCCGGTCCGTCCCACACGGCCCGGTCGGAAGTCGTCGCGTCAGCCGCCGAGCGTCCGCTCCAGCGGGAGGTCCGCCGTCACGGTGACCGCGGTCGGGTCCAGGTCGGCAGGGGTCGGCATCACGCTGCCCGGCAGCCGGACGGCGGCGGCGCCGTGCGCCAGGGCCGCCGCGAGCGCCTGCGTCCCGCTGCCGCCCGCACCGAGGAAGCCGGCCAGCGAGGCGTCCCCGGCTCCCACGTCGCTGCGCACGGCGGTGACCGGCGCCGTCCCGTACCAACTGCCCTCCTCGGCGATCAGCAGCATGCCGTCGGCGCCGAGGCTGGCCAGCACCTGCTGGGCGCCGAGCTTGCGCAGCTCGCCCGCCGCGTCGACGGCGTCGCCGACGGTGGCGATCGGCCGGCCGACGGCCTCGGCGAGTTCCTCGCGGTTGGGCTTGACCACGTCCGGGCGGGCGGAGAGCGCCGCGAGCAGCGCCGGCCCGGAGGTGTCCAGGGCGATCCGGGCGCCGTCCGCGTGCACCCGGCCGACCAGCTCGGCGTACCACTCGGGGGCCAGCCCGCGCGGCAGGCTGCCGCAGCAGGCCAGCCAGCCGACGCCGTCCCCGGCGCCCTTCGCCCCCCGCTGCGTCTCGGCGACCCGCGCCAGCAGGGCGGCCGACTCGGCGGGGCTGAGCTCGGGGCCGGCCGCGTTGACCTTGGTCAGGCTGCCGCCGGCCTCGGCGATCGAGACGTTGATCCGGGTGTCGCCGGCGATCGGGAGGGCGGCCACCCCGATGCCCTGGCGGCGGAGCAGTTCGGCGAGCAACCGGCCGGCCGGGCCGCCGAGCGGCAGGACGGCGGTGGTGCGGTGACCGGCGGCGGTGAGCGCCCGGGAGACGTTGACGCCCTTGCCGCCCGGGTCCAGCCGGTCGTGCGCGGCCCGGTTGACCTCGCCGACCGCGAGGGCGGGCAGCTCGTACGTGCGGTCCAGGCTGGGGTTCGGGGTGATGGTGACGATCATGCGCGGATGACTTCCGGTCCTTCGGGTCCGAGGTTCTCGATCTGGGCGGCCTGCTCGTCGGTCAGTCCGGTGTCCGTGACCAGCACGTCCACCTGGCTGAGCGAGCCGAACCGGGCGAAGTGGCGGGCGCCGTACTTGGCGGAGTCGGCGAGCAGGACCACCCGGCGGGCGCCGGTCAGCATCGCCCGCTTGACGGCCGCCTCGGCGAGGTCGGGGGTGGTCAGTCCGTCCTCGGCGGAGAACCCGTTGGTGGCGACGACGGCGACGTCCGGGTGGATGTCGGCGAGGTCGCGCAGCGCCCAGGAGTCCACGGCGGCGTGGGTGCGGTGGCGCAGCCGTCCGCCGATCAGGTGGAGGGTGAGCGAGGGGTGGTCGACCAGCCGGGCGGCGACGGGCAGGGCGTTGGTGACGACGGTCAGGGCGGACTCGACGGGCAGCTGCGCGGCGAGCCGGGAGACGGTCGTCCCCGCGTCCAGCAGCACGGTGCCCTCGGTGGGCAGCAGGGCGAGCGCGGCCTTGGCGATCCGCTCCTTCTCGGCGGCGGCGGTGGAGTCCCGCTCGGCCAGGCCGGGTTCCAGGTGCAGGGCACCGGCCGGGAGCGCACCCCCGTGCACCCGGTGCAGCAGGCCGGCCTGGACGAGGGTGGTCAGGTCGCGCCGGATGGTCTCCTGCGTGACGCCGAAGTCCTCGGCCAGCGTCGGCACGTCGACCCGGCCGCGCTTCTGGGCGAGGCGGAGGATCTCCTGCTGCCGCTCGGGTGCGTACATGTGGGATCAGGTCCGTTTCATGTCTGTTTACGCCTGGTTAAGCGAGAGAGTACGCCGTCCGGGCGGAAAAGCAAGCCATCGGTCGACTGGAGCGGCGTTTTTGTTTCTGTGGTTTCCGGTGCCCGGATGTGTTGACATGGGCGGAGAACCGGGCGTAGAACCAATCCCGACACCACGCCCCCACCGGCGTGGGACACGGACACCACCCGACAGGCCGAATCCCCGGGCCGCGCACCTGCCCCCGAGCGCAGCGCCCGACCCTGTCCGTAGCCGTCCGTCACGGACCGGCCGCCGGGTTCCCACCCCGGCGCCGCCGCCCCTCACCCACCCTCGCGATTGGACAACGCCCATGCACTCGATCCAGGTGGCCGTCGGCTCCCGCAGTGGCCTGCACGCCCGTCCGGCCTCGCAGTTCGTCCAGGCTGCCGCCCGGCAGACCGTCAAGGTCACCGTCGGGCGTCCCGGGCAGCCCGCCGTGGACGCCCGCAGCCTGCTCTCCGTCCTCGCGCTGGCGGCGAGCCAGGGCGAGGTGCTGGAGCTGGCGGCGGAGGGCGAGAAGGCCCCGGCGGCGCTCACGGCACTCGCCGAGGTGCTGGCCGCCGACCACGACGCGGCGGCCTGACACCGCCGGGCCTACGGCGCGGCGAGGCGGGCGCTGGGCCTCATGGCGCGGTGGGCCGGTCGTCGCGGTTCACGGCGCGGCGGGGCGGGCGCTGGTCCTCATGGCGCGGTGGGCCGGTCGTCGCGGTTCACGGCGCGGTTCGGTGGTCGTCGGGCCGGTCGTCGCGGCTCACGGCGCGGTTCGGTGGGCGTCGGGGCGTCGTCGCGGCTCACGTCGCGGTTCGGTGGTCGTCCGGACTCACGGCGCGTTGGTCGGGGCCTGGAGTGGCGGCCCGGTGAGCAGCGTTCCGGCCTCCGAGTAGGGCCAGCCGTTGGGGACGCACCCGTGCAGCCCCTTGATCTGCTGCATCATCACCGGCGCCGGGGCTCCTGGGCCCGGGCAGTCCACGTGGCCGTTCCCGAGGATGTGGCCGACCTCGTGGTTGACGGCGAGCGCGTGGTACAGCTCGGGCTGCCCCCGGTAGAACTCGGACAGCTCGGTCCAGCGCTTGAGGTTGATCACGACCTGGTGGGTGACCCCGCAGTTGACGGTGCCTCCGGTGTCCAGGCCGTACTGGCCGCAGATCCGGTCGGTGGAGCGCGGGGTGGCCAGGTAGACCGTGAAGTCCACCGGGTCCGCGGCCACCCGCTGGAACGAGGCGGTGTTCCCGGCGGCCCAGCCGCGCCGGGTGTCGCCGAGGACCGCGTCCACCTCGGCGGCGAACTGCGCGGGAGTCTCGTCGATCCCGTCCTCCACCCGCACCTTGTACCGGTAGAGGTGCTCCCCGGTGCCGAAGCGGGCGGAGCCGCCCGACGCGGTGGTGAAGGCCAGCGGCGCGGGGCCGGTGTGCCAGGGCTGCCACCAGAGCACACCGCCCGTCACCGCCGCGACCAGCGCCAGGGCGAGCGCGCCGTGCCAGGGCTTCCAACGCCTGCGGGATGTGGGGGCCATGGGTGGGTACTCCTGAGCCGGACGGAAAAGCGGTGCATCAGGAGGGACGTCCGAACCGGC
Source organism: Kitasatospora sp. NPDC001539 (assembly GCF_040298565.1). Taxonomy (NCBI): domain Bacteria; kingdom Bacillati; phylum Actinomycetota; class Actinomycetes; order Kitasatosporales; family Streptomycetaceae; genus Kitasatospora; species Kitasatospora sp. NPDC001539. Next base: position 6,927 of record NZ_JBEPAK010000040.1, read on the forward strand.
GGCGTCGGTTCAGTCCGGATCGGTCACACGTTCGGTGGCGCGTGCGCACGGCGGCCCGGGCGGGGCTTCGGCGCGGGTCAAAAGCTCGGGTCAGGAGCTCGGGTCGGGAGCTCGGGTCAGCGGCCCGGGCGGGGGTCCGGGCGATGGGCCCGGCGGCTGCGTCGGGCGCGCGGGCCGGGCGGTTCCCGGAACCACCCGAAGGTGCCACCCGTGCGGCGTGTCCCTGGGGATCGGCGGCGGATTCCGCTGTTGTGGTGCGGGCCGACCGGTTCGGCCGGTCCGACCGCCCTCTGCACGCCGTCGCCCACCGGGCGGCCGCGTGCGGAGGGCTCGGACCCCGGGCGCACGGCGCCCACCCACCACACGCACCAGACGCACAGCGGAGGCACCCCCCATGTCCATCACCACCGTCCTCACCGTCTCCGGCATGAGCTGCGGCCACTGCGAGAAGACGGTGAGCGCCGGCCTGGCCGCCATCGACGGTGTCACCGACGTCGTCGCGGACGCCGGGAGCGGCCGGGTCACCGTCGCCTCCGCCCTGCCGCTGGACGAATCGGCGGTGCGCAGCGTGGTGGACGGGGCCGGCTTCACGCTCGTCGGACAGATCTGACCCCGTGCGGTGGGGCCGCCGCCGCGCACCGGTGACGGCCCCGCCGCTGGTCAGCCCATGCTCTTCGCGCCGTCCAGGGACTCCCGGATGATGTCGGCGTGGCCCGCGTGCTGGGCGGTCTCGGCGATGATGTGCATCAGCACCCGGCGGGCCGACCACGAGGCCCCGGCCTCGAACCAGGGAGCCGAGGGCAGCGGGTGGGCGGCGCCCAGGTCGGGCAGGGTGGCCACCAACTCGTCGGTGCGGCGCGCCACCTCGTCGTAGTCGGCGAGCACTCCGGCCAGCGTCTCCCCGGGCAGCATCCGGAACTCGTCGGCGCGGCGGGCGAAGTCGGCCTCCGTCATGGCGGTGAAGTCGGGCATCGCGGACGGGCCCTCGACGATGAAGGCCGCCCAGGTGCGCTCGACGGACGTCACGTGCTTGACCAGGCCGCCCAGGCACAGCTCGCTCGCGGTGGTGCGCCGACCGGCCTGCTCGTCGGTGAGGTCACGGGTGGTGAAGCGCAGGAAGTGCCGCTGCTGCCCCAGTGCCACCAGGAAGTCGGCGCGCTCACCGGTCACGGCGGGCGCGGTGGCGGCGGTGGGGGTGGCGGGGGTGGTCGTGGTCATGGCTCTGGCCTTCCGTTTCGGTTCCTGCTCCCTCGGACAGGAACAACGTTACGGAGCATTGCGGCCACTTCCTGTCCTGAATGCGCCGACAATCGAGACATGGCGAACACCAGCGCCCGGACCCTGCGACTCCTCTCCCTGCTCCAGACCCACCGCTACTGGCCCGGCGAGGAACTGGCCGACCGGCTCGGCGTCTCCGTCCGCACCCTGCGCCGCGACATCGACCGGCTGCGCGAACTCGGTTACCCCGTCGAGGCGCAGCGCGGGGTCGACGGCGGCTACCAGCTGGCGGCGGGCGCGGCACTGCCCCCGCTGGTCATCGACGACGAGGAGGCGGTCGCGCTCGCGGTCGGCCTCCAGGCGGCGGCGGAGAGCCCGGTCGAGGGCGTGGGCGAGGCCTCGGTGCGGGTGCTGGCCAAGGTCGTCCAGGTCATGCCCGCGCGGCTGCGCCGCCGGGTCGAGGCGCTGCGCGCGGTGACCGTCCCGGTCGACTGGGGCCGTTCGGCCGGCTCCGGCGTCGACCCGGACGCCCTCACGGTGGTCGCTCTGGCCTGCCGTGACGGCGAACGGCTCCGCTTCTCGTACACCGCCGCCTCCGGGCCCCGTACGGAACGCCACGTGGAGCCGCACCGGCTGGTCTGCCTCGACCGCCGCTGGTACCTGGTCGCCTACGACCTGGACCGCGCCGCCTGGCGCAGTTTCCGCCTGGACCGCCTCACCGCCCCGCACGGCAGCGGCGCCCGCTTCGCCCAGCGTGCGCTGCCCGCGGCCGACGCGGCCGAGTTCGTCCGCGCGGGGCGCAACGGCATGCCCCGGCCGCACCGGGTCGAGGCCGTGGTGGAGGCCCCGGCCGAGTACGTTCGCGCCCGGGTGGGCCGGTGGGGCGAGGTCGAGGCGGCGGGCCCCGAGCGGTGCCGGCTCGTGATGACGGCGGACTCGCTGGACTGGCCCGCGATGGCCCTGGGATCACTGGGGGCGGAGTTCCGGGTCGTCGGGCCGCCCGAGCTGCGGGCGCTGGTCGCGGAGTGGGCGGCCCGCTTCGGACGGGCGGCGGGCGGCGGGAAGGTCGAGCCGGAGGAGGCGTAGAGCACGAGCAGGACAGCGGCAGCACACGAGAAGTCGGCGCCACCGACTTCTCGTGCCGGGTGCTTCGCCGTCCGTTCGCAGACGGGCTGATAACCGCTTGGCCCCGCAGGGCGGGCGGGGCGATCATGGCGGGATGTCCGATCTGCTCGAGCGGGTGACCGCCTTCCGCACCGCCTTCGCCCGTCGACAAGCTGCCGAGGTCGTCGAACGTCCCGAATTCCCCGGGGTGTTCGCGGTCCGGGACGAGGAGTTCGCGCTCTCCCACGAGCACAACCACCTGGTGGTGACGGGCCCGGGTACGGATCCGGCCGGGCTCCCCGAGTTGGCGGCGCGGTGGCTCGGGCCGCGCCCGCAGTACGCGATCACCGTGCTGGACGACGCGTTGGGCGAGCGGGCCGCCCCGGTGCTGGTCGAGGCCGGCTACGAGTGGGCCACCGTCGTCACCCTGGTCCGCGACACCGCGGGCTGCGAGCTGCCCGAACCGGCCGCGCTGCCGGTCGAGTTGGCCGAGCTGAGGGGGGCGGTGCTGCGCCAGCAGTCCGAGTGGTTCGAAGGCGCGGAGCTGAGCCGCCAACTGACCGACCGCCGGGCCGCCCGGTTGCGCGGCGCCGAACAGGTGCGGTTCCTGGCCGCCCGGACGTCGGAGGGCGGCATCGCGGCGTGGGCCGACCTCTACCTCGACCGGGCAGCCGGGCTGGCCCAGGTGGAGGACCTGGTCACCGATGCCCGGCACCGCGGTGCGGGCCACGGTGACACGGTGCTCGCCACCGGTCTGGCGCTCGCGGCCGCCGCCGGGATCCCCCAGCTGTTCCTCCTGGCGGACGCCGCCGACTGGCCCCGGACGTGGTACGGGCGGCGGGGCTTCACCGAGATCGGCCGCAGCCACTCCTTCCACTCGCGCTGAGCGGCGCCGGCGGTACGGCCGGGGGCCGGCCGCTCCCGGGCCGGCGGCGCGGGCCGGGCTGGCCAGGCTCGGTGAGCCGGTGGCCTCCTCGCGGGCCGCGTTCGGCGTCCGCTTCGACCCGGTCGGTGAGCGCGTCGCGTTCGTCGACGAGCTGGGTCGGGTGATCGACGACGACCGTGCGCTGCTGGTGCTGCTGGACCTGGTCGCGGCCGAGCGGCGCAGCGGGCAGGTGGCGTTGCCGGTGACGACGACCCGGATCGCCGCGCAGGTCGCGGCGTACCACGGGACCCAGGTCATCTGGACCACGACGACGCCGGACGACCTGGCCGAGGCGGCCTCCGCCGAGGGCACGGTGTTCGGTGGGGACGGGCGCGGCGGCCTTCGTCCGGCTGGGAGGTCCGGTCGCCCGCCTCAGCTGACGCTGAGCCAGATCAACGCCCGGACCCGCAGGCGCACATCCGGCGCCGGGACATCGCGACATCGTCGCGGAGGGTCCGCGGGCGGCGGGGCCACCGACTGGGTCAGGGAGCGGCCGGGTCAGCGAGTGCCCGACGGGCCGGCGGCCGTCGCCGTCCGTCCGCAGTGAGCCGCGACGGTGTCGGCGAAGGCGCGGGCCGGCGGGTACAGGGTGTCCCAGTCGCGCAGCGCCCAGCCGACGGTGAGGCCGGGCAGGTCGGGCAGCGGCAGCAGCCGCAGGCCGGGGTGGCCGGGCCCCTGCCACTCGGGGAGCGCGGGCACCACGGCCTGGCCCAGGCCGAGTTTGGCCAGCAGGATCGCGGTGTCCCAGTCCGTGACGCTGGTGTCGAAGGCCGGACGGATGCCCGACTTGCCCAGCCAGTCGTCGAGTTGGGACCGGGACACCGAGTTCTGGGGGAGCCCGATGAGCCGGGCGTCCTGGAGGTCGGCGGGTTCGATGCGGTCCCGGGCGGCGAGGGGGTCGTCGGCGGCGACGGCGAGGACCCAGGGCAGATCCACCACGGGCCGCTGGTCGATGCCCCGGACCGGGGCGCCGAGGGTGATCCAGGCCAGGTCGACGTGCCCGGCGGTGAGCGCCTCCAGACAGCTGCGGCTGGAGACCACGGTCTGGAACTCCAGGCTGACCCGCGGGAACCGCTGCCGGAAGTCCACCACGGCCCCGGACATGAAGTGCCGGATGCTGGTCGCGCCGGTGGTGATCCGCACCGACCCGCCCTCACCGCGGGCGAGTTCGGCGATGGTGCGCAGGGCGTGGTCGATCCCGCCCAGTCCGCTGGCCACCGCCGTCTGCAGGTGGCGCCCGGCCGCGGTGGGCACGACGCCGCGCGGGTGCCGCTCGATCAGGGGCAACCCGAGTTCGCGCTCCAGCCGCTTCACGTGCTGGCTGACGGCGGACTGGCTGCAGGCCAGGTCGCGGGCGACGGCGCTGAGCGAACCGGCCCGGCAGACGGCGGCGAAGACGCGGAGGTCGTCAAGGGTCACCGGCCCAAGGTAATGCTTGGGTGTGCCCCAGCAAACCGGCGGATTGACTTGGGTGTTCGGCAGGATCGATCATCGGTGGCAGGGCCCACGAGAAGGGCGGCAACCCGCCCGCTGCCTTCGCGGCGTTCCGGACGCCGGGGCGGGGGCACGGCGGGTGCCGACCCGCACGCGGGCCCACGAGCGGGATCGGCGGCACCAGCGGTAGCGGTGATGCCGGTGGTTCCTGTAAGCGAGTGGCGCCGGTGACAGGGTGACAGAACGTCAGGTACGGAGGGGGAGCGGAATGCGGTACGCCGACGGTCCGGGTACGCAGAGCGAGGTGTTCGTCGAGGCGCCGGTCGAGCGGGTCTGGGAGCTGGTGACCGACATCGCCCTGCCCGCCCGGCTCAGCCCGGAGCTGCAGCGGGTCGCGTGGCTGGACGGCGCGGACGGCCCCGCCGTGGGCGCGCGCTTCGAGGGGCACAACCGGCGGGCGGACATGCCCGACTGGCGGACGGTCTCCGAGGTGGTCGAACTGACGGAGTGCCGCGCCTTCGCCTGGGCCGTCCTGGACGTCGACGGCCACTACGGCGAGCCGGTCACGGAGGTGGCCGGCGCGCTCGCCCGTTGGCGCTTCGACCTGATCCCCGAGGACGGCGGCACCCGGGTGCGCCAGTCGACGGTCCTCGGCCCCGGCCGCAGCGGGATCACCCGGTTCATCGAGTCCCGGCCGGAGGCCGAGGAGCGGATCGTCGAGTTCCGGCTGGAGGAACTGCGCAGCGGGATGGCGGCGACCCTGGCGGGCATCAAGTCCCTGGCCGAGGCGAAGCGTTAGGCCCGCGGGCGTGGAGGGGGACTTCGCGAGCCTGCTGGAGGCGGTCCGGGCCTCGGCGGAGCGGCTGGACGCGAGCACCGTACGGCTGACCGACCGGCAGGCCCGGGAACCGTCGCTGCTGCCCGGCTGGACCCGGGGCCACGTCCTCACCCATCTCGCCTCCAGCGCCGGCGCGTACCGGTGGATGCTCGCGGTGGCCCGTACCGGCACCCCGCCCGGGCCGCGCCCCGACTCCGCCGAGTTGGCACGGCGGTTGCGCGAAGGCGCGGGCCGGGGCGCCGACGCACTGGTCGCGGACCTGCGGAGCGGCCTGGACGGGCTGCTGGCGGACGCGGCGGCACTGCCCGCCGGTCGCCGGACGGTGCTGGTCACCGCGCTGGCGGGGTGGCGGCACCCCGCCTGGTACGTCCTGTGGCGGGCCTGGCGGGAGCTGGAGGTGCACCACGTGGACCTCCAGCTCGGCTACGGCCCGCGCGGGTGGCCGCGGGCGTTCGTCCTGCGGGCGTTGGAGGAGAGCACGGCGGCGTTGGCCGAGCGGGAGGTCCCGGTGGCCCGGGTCGAGGCCGAGGACCTCGGCCGCAGCTGGGCCCTGGGCGGCGGGCCGGGACCGGTGGTGCGCGGCCCGGGGCACGCGCTGCTCGCCTGGTTCGCGGGCCGCGGGTCGGCGGCGGCCCTGTACTCGGACGCTCCGCTGCCGGGGCTGCCGCCGTGGCCGCTGCCGCCGGTGCCCGGCTGGGGGTGACCGCCGGACAGCCGCCCCGCTCTTCCGGCCGGTCTGCTGCTGCCCGGCACGCCGCCGTGCTGTGCCGGCGCCCAGGCGTGCGGCGCTGGTGGAGGTCGTCCCGATGCCGTGGGCGTTGCGGGGGAGTCGGCGCCGTGGCCCCGGCCGGTGGCTCCCGCCGGGGTGAAGCCCGCCCACCGTGCGCGATCCTGCGGCGGACCGGTGGCCGGCCGGGACGGCCCGGCCGATGACCGCTACCAGGAGAGCGGGTAGCGGACCGGATGTCCGCCGATCCGGCCGGGCAGCAGGCCGACCCCCACCAGGAGCACGGCGGCCAGCCCGAGCAGCGGAACGAACGGCACCGGCCGCGGGGCCTGGAGGACCACGATGACGGCGGTCGCCACGGCCGGGGAGTGCGAGAGGCGGGTGAGCATCATCGCGCCCAGCGCGAGCCCGGCGGCGATGGCCGCGGCCCAGGTGGTGCTGCCGGTGACGGCCAGGGTGGCGAAGCCGATCACGGCCGACAGCAGGTGACCGCCCACCAGGTTGCGCGGCTGCGAGATCGACAGTCCGGGCGCGCCGTGGACCAGCGCCGCGCTCGCCGCCAACGGCGGGATCAGGAGGGGCTGGTGGAGCAGCACGCCGATGCCGGCGAGGACGAGAAGGGCGCCGACGGCGAAGGCGGTGGCCTTCAGCGCGTGCAGGGGGTGCGGCCGGGGCGGCCCGGGCGGGCGGTGTGTCGTGGCAGACGGCGCTGCGGCAGGCGGCGTCGGGGCGGTCGGCGCCGGGCTGGGCGCTGCCGGGCTGGGCACGGGCGGAGAGGACACGGGGGCGGGCATGGTGCGGGTGGGCTCCGGACTGGGGTTGGGGGCCCGTAGATCCTAAACAGACTGTTGAAGGAAGGGCAGGGCGTTCCGCCTGCTGGACGGATCGCCGAGCCCGGGCTCGAACCACCGTCCGGAGCCCGCCCGCACCGGGCCGGAGCCCGCCCGCACCGGGCCGGGGCCCGCCCGCACCGGGCCGGAGGGCGGCCCGCACCGGGCCGGGCACCCGACTCCGCTCCGACGACGGGGTGGGGCGTCCGGTCCGGCCCGGTGGCGTGCGCCGGACGGCGCGCCCGCGGTCGTCAGCCGAGCACCTCCGCGCGGTGGGTGGGACGCCCGTCCATGACGGTGAGCAGGACCGGCAGCTCGGCGAGTTCGCCGTCGGGGGTGGTGAGCGGGTCGGCGGCCAGGACGGTGAGGTCGGCGCGATGGCCGACGGCGATGCGGCCTGCCAGCTGCTCCTCGCCCGCCGCGAAGGCGGCGTTGACGGTCATCGCGCGCAGTGCCTGCAGGGCGGTGAGCGCCTGCCCGGGGTTGTGCGGCGGCTGGCCGAGGTCGCGGGTGGGGCGGCGGTGGCGGGCGCCGGCCATGACGCCCAGCGGCGGGTACGGGGCGATCGGCCAGTCGGAGCCCAGGACGACGGTCGCGCCGGCGTCCCAGAGGTCGCGGCAGCGCCAGGCGCGGTCGGCGCGCTCCTCCCCGAGCCGCCGGGACCAGTTGTCGGTGTGGTCGGCCCGGGTGAAGTCGCAGCAGTGGGTGGGCTGCATCGAGGCGACCACGCCCAGCTCGGCGAAGCGCCGGACGAGCTCGTCGGGGACGGTCTCGATGTGCTCGATCCGGTGGCGGACGGGCCTCGTCGCGGCTGCGGAGCCGGCGGCCCGGCCGTCGGAGGAGCGGGTGGCCGGGCCGCCGGTCGAGCCACCGGCCGGGCCGTCGGCCGAAGCCTTCGCGACGGAGTCGAGCGCGTGCCGGACGGCGGCGTCGCCGATGGCGTGGGTGGCGGTCGGTACGCCGGCCCGGTGCAGCTGTCCGATGACGTGGGTGTAGTGCGCCGGGTCGGGCCAGAAGGCGTGGGTGGACTCGCCGTGGCAGTCGGGGCGCTCCAGCCAGGCGGTGCCGTTGTCGATGGTGCCGTCCATGAACAGCTTGACGCCGTCCACCCGCCACGACGTCCCGCCGCGGCCCTGGAGTCCGATCAGCGCCCGCAGCCCGTCCTCGTCCACGCCGGGCTGACACCAGGGCGCGACCCGCAGGCGCAGCGGCAGCTCACCGGCCTCGTCGAGTTCGGCGTAGAGCTCGAGGCTGTCGCCGTTCGCGTCCATCGCGTGGCCGCCGGTGAGGCCGGTCGCGGCCATCGCGCGCAGGGCGGCGGCGAGGCGCTCGCGGCGCTCGGTGCGGGTGGGCTGCGGGGCGACGCGCTCGACCAGTTCGCAGGCGGCGTCCTCCAGCAGCAGACCGGTGGGGTGGCCGTCGGCGTCGCAGACCACCTCGGCGGCCTGGTCGAAGCTGCGCGGGCCGTCGACGCCGGCGAGCTCCAGGGCGCGCGGGCTGGCGAGCATGGAATGGGCGTCGAAGAGCTGGAGGAGCGCGGGGACGCCGTCGAGCACCGGGGCGAGCGCCGCCGCCTCCACCGGGCGGCCGCCGAAGGCGTTCGGGTCCAGGCCCCATGCGTGCAGCCAGGCGCCGGGGGCGAGTCGGCGCACCTCCGCGGCGAGCGCGGCGCGGACCTCGGCCAGATCGGTGCAGCCGGAGAGGTCCAGGCCGTGGGTGAGCTCGGCGCCGGTGACCGGGTGCAGGTGGCCGTCGACCAGGCCGGGGGTCACCACGGCGCCCCTGAGGTCGATCACCGTGGTGGCGGCGTCGGCGAGTTCCCGGATCGTGCGGTCGTCGCCGAGGGCGGCGATCCGGCCGTCGACCACGGCGAGGGCAGTCTGCGGGAGGAAGCCGCCGGTCGCGGGGTCGAGCAGGCGGGCGGAGAGGAGGACGAGGGAGGTGCGCACTTCAGCTCCTGCGGTCGGGCGGGGTGGGGGAGTGGGGGTCAGGCCGGGTCCACCGTGGGGCTGAACGTGCCTTCCGGCAGGCCGAGTTCGCGCTCGGCGGTGGCGGCGGCGAACCGGGTGGCGGCGGACGGGTGGTTGCCCAGGCCGGTGTTGGCGTGGCCGGCCAGGCCGTCGATCACCACCAGGATCCGGACGGCCGCCAGGAGGGCGTCCTCGGCGCGGAACTGGCCGCGGTCGACGCCGTCCCGGACGACGGAGCTGAGGCGGCCGCGCCAGAGGTGCTCCTGGGTGAGGACGCGCTCGCGCAGGACGGGGCGGTAGCGGCTGAGGTGGCGGGCGTTGAGCCAGAGCCGGCTCATGTCGTCGTAGGCGGGGCCGGTGGTGCGGGCGAAGAAGTCGGTGAGCAGGTCCAGGGGGGAGGCGTCCGGCGCTCCGACGGGCAGCAGCGACTCCAGTTCGGCGGTGGCGGCGCTGCCGAAGGCCTCGGCGACCAGGTCCTCGACGGCCGGGAAGTAGTGGCTGATCAGGCCCGGCCGGACGGCGAGTTGGTCGGCGATCCGGCGCAGGGTGATGCACTCCAGGCCCTCGGTGAGCGCGACGGTGGCCGCGGCCCCGACGATCTCCGCCCGTCGGTCGTCGGGGGATTTCCGGATCCGTTTGCGCTGAACGCTTGACGTCATGTGCCGGATGCTATTGAGTGTGCGACCAATAAGCAAGAAGGTGGGCACGACACCCCCAGATGGAGGGCCCCCAATGGCGTCCACGCTCCCGGACCACCCCCACTCCCCCCAGGACCCGGGCACGGCCCCGCCGCTCCCGCACCCCCAGCACGAGCGCGCCGGCCGGATCGAAGTCCACGGCATCGACCACATCCCCGAGTCCGAACGGCGCGGCCGCGCCCGGGAACTCTTCTCCGTCTGGGCGGCGGCCAACGTCAACTACCTCAACCTGGTGGTCGGCGGCGCCCTCGTCATCAGCGGGCTCAGCCCCTGGCAGGCCTTCGCGGTGGTCGTCGTCGGCAACCTGTTCTGGCTGGGCACCGGCCTGCTCGCGGTCTCCGGACCGGCCGCCGGCGCGCCCAGCGAGGTGATCACGCGCACGATGTACGGCATCCGCGGAAACCGGGTGAACAACGCCGTCACCGGCTGGATGATCTCCGTCTGCTACTTCGCGCTGAACCTCGCCGCGGCGGCGGTCGCCGCGTTCTCGCTCGCCGAGGAAGCCGGGATCACGCCCGACACCCCGATCAAGATCGCCATCGTGATCGCGATCACCGTGGTCACCCTCACCATCAGCGTCTACGGCCACGCCATGATCGTGCGGCTCTACCTGCCGATCACCCTCGTGCTCGCCGCCGCCTTCGCCGTCGTCGGTTACGAGATCCTCCGGCACGCCGACTTCGGGTGGAGCCAGCCCCGACCGCTCACGGGCGCCGGACTCTGGGCGGCCGTGCTGGCGGGCACCACCCTGATCGCCTCGGGCCCGCTCTCCTACACCACCAGCGCCGACTTCTCCCGCTACCTGCCCGCCACCACCTCCCCCCGCGCCGTCCTCGGCTGGACCGCCCTCGGCGGCTTCCTGCCGAGTGCAGCCGTCGGCGGCCTCGGCGTGCTGGCGGCCACCGCCGTCGACATGACCGACCCGCAGGCCGCCCTCCAGAAGATCCTCCCCGGCTGGTTCAACCCCGTCTTCCTGCTCTCCCTCGTCGTCGGCACCATCGCCGTCAACGCGCTCACCGCCTACAGCGCCGGCCTCGCCCTCCAGGCGGTCGGCATCCGGATCCGGCGGACGCTCAGCGTGCTCGTGGACGGCACCGTCGCCGTCGCGCTGACCCTGTACGCGCTGCTGGTCTCCAACTTCCTCGACACGGTCAGCAACGTGCTCCAGCTGACGGTGGTCCTCCTCGGCCCCAGCACCGCCATCTACGCCGCCGACATCCTGCTCCGGCGCAACCGCTACGACGGGCGCGCCCTCACCGACGAGTCCCCGGGCAGCCCCTTCTGGTACCGCGCCGGCTTCAACCCCGCCGGAGCCCTGGCCCTCGCAGCCGGTGTCGCCACCTCCGCGCTGTGCGTCGACACCCTCTACACCGGCCCGGTGGCGGCGCTGACGGGCGTGGACCTCGCCCTGCCCGTCGGCATGCTGGTCGCGGCCGCGGTCTACATCTCCCTGATGCGGCGGATCTCCACGCGACGCAGCGCCTGACCTGCGCGTGCTCGGGCGCGCGGTGAACGCCGCGCGCCTCGCACCTCCCCACCGGTGCACCGGTGCACCTTGCGGCTGCGTCGGAAGTCGGGCCCGCCGACTTCTGGCGCAGCCGCGTACGTGTTTGGTGCGGCGGCGAGGGGAGAGGGGCCAACATTCGCCCCGGGTGTGCGAAGGGCGGGAACCGCCGCCTGGCCGTTGACCGATGACCGAGCACCGGCACAGGAAGTCGGGCCCGCCGACTTCTGGCGCACCTGCGTACGTGTTTGGTGCGGCGGCGAGGGGAGAGGGGCCAATTTTGCCCCGGGTGTGCGAAGGGCGGGAACCGCCGTCTGACCGTGGATCGATGACCGAGCACCGGCACAGGAAGTCGGACCCGCCGACTTCTGGCGCAGCCGCATGCGGGTCCGGGGCGGCGGCGAGGGGAGAGGGGCCAATGTTCCCCCGGGTGTGGGAGGGCTGGAGATGCCTGCTGGCCGTGGGCCGACGATCGGGTTGCGCCGGAAGTCGGACCCGTCGACTTTTGGCGAAGCCGCGTACGTGTCCGGGGCGGCAGGGCAGCGCCGGAACCAGCAGAGGAACACGACAACGGTGGCGAGGAACAACGGCAGGGAGACCGGTGCGAACTGTGCGAAGAGCTCCGACCTGCGCGGCGAGGGCCAGGCGCCGGGGGTCGGCCACCGGGCCGCTGTAGGCCAGGGCGCGCGGAAACGGCGCATGACGACTTGCTGCGGCGTTCACTGCCGGCCCCGCCAACACGCCTGCGGTGCTGGTCACGCGCAGAGAGCGCCTGAAGGACAGGGCGACCTTCGACCTCCACGGGATGTCCACACGCCGACCGCCCCCGCCGAGAACGCCGCCCCCGCACGGAGCCGCTGGTCAGGCCGCCACCAGCCGCGCCCGCCGCCGCTGGTCACCCGTCGGATCACCGGTTCTGCGGGCCGCACGCGCACCTCGGCCTGAGCGGGCGAGGCGGGTGCGGCCCGCGGAAGGGCTGCTCGTGGAGAGCGGTCAGATCTCGATCTTCTTCACCCCGGCGCCGATGACGAAGACCCGCCGGTCCTGCTTGAGGAGGTCATCGTGGAGCGTGGGGCCGAGGGTGAGGGTGAATCCCTTGTCCTCGCCATGGCTCTCGATCTTGGTGACCTGGTAGTCGTGGCTCGTCTCCGCCAGCGGGATGCCGAGGAGACGGACCTCGACCTTCGTCCCGGTCTGCCACTTCTGAACCTTCGTGCTCAGGGACCCGCTCGTGTACGTGATGCGGATGGTGGGGAACTGGCTGATCGCCAGGTAGCTGGGGTAGGTGATCCCCCCGTCGCGTGGATACGGCTTGAGCACCCAGCCGCTCACCTTGTCGTCGTCCCCGTTGTCCACGGCGTCCTTGATCTCGGCGGTCGTGAACCAGCCCCTGCCCGACACGAAGTCGGAGGGGCTGAAGGCGACGGTGGTGAAGCCGGAGTACTCGACCGCCATCTCGCACGAGGATGCCTTCGAGCTCAGCTGGTGCAGCGAGTACTTGGCGGAGCCCTTCGCGCTGACGGAGAACAGCGAGGGAAGTGACACGGTGCCTCCCGCCTGTCCTTCCACCTCCAGTCTCGACTTGCTCCCGCTGAAGTCGGTGAACTTCGCGGTGATCGTGACCGTGTTGCCGCTGTTGCCCAGCTCCTCGTGGATCGTGTCGGGCTTCTTGTCGACGGTGAACCTGGGGACCCAGTACTTCCCGTCCTCGTCCTGTGTGTAGAGGCCGCCGTTCTCCTCGCCGGGCTTGTCCAGGTTCCGCCGCACCTTGCCGAGCTTCCAGGTCGCCGCGTTCAGCGTGTTGACCAGGCCCGCGACGGGCAGCAGCCCGTTGAGGTACTGGGTGAGCAGGGGGACGAGTTCCTTGGCGGAGTTCGGCGCTTCCTTGAGGTAGGACCACAGGTCCTTCAGGACGTCGTCGTCGAGTTTCAGCTCGTCGCCCGCCCATTGCATCAGCTTGTACGAGGTGATGTAGTCGATCTTCGTCTCCACGCCGGCGTCCTCGAGCTTGGACGAGGTGATCTTCTTGTACTTGTGCTCGTACAGGCTGATCAGCTTGTCGCCGGTGTCCGCCAGGTTCTTCTGGCACTTCTCCAGCGTCTCGGCGTCGCTGTCGGAGAGCTCGTAGCAGAGCCTGTTGACGTAGTTCTCGAACCGCTCGCTCAACGGGTCGCCGAATTCCAGCCGCTTGCTCTTCTTCGAGGGCTCCACCGCGTGGTTGATGTACCTCCACGACGGGTAGTAGAAATCGTTCTCCACCAGATAGTGGTAGGGAAAGAAGCCGATCGAGGAAACGTTCACGGGCTGCAGGTCGTCGGCAATCCCGAGCTTTTCTCCGATCGTCTTGCTGACGGTGTTGGAGAAAAGGTCGGTGGATTTCTGGTCGATCTTCACTGATTTCATGCGATGTCCTCCGCGAGTTCCGGCGTGATCGCCCGTCAGCCCGGGATCGGGGCGGGCGAAGGCGCCTGAACAAAGCATCGGTGCGTATGCGTCCTGTCTCAAGGCGCTGATCGGGTGGCCGGCCTCGACGCGGAGCGTTCGGTTCGGCGTCGAGGACGGCGCGCGGGAATTCACGCGAACAGTCGCCGTCGAACGCCGGGTCGTCGGCCCTTGGCGGGCGCACCCGCACGCCGCCATCCGTGGATCGCGGACCGGATCGCCGGCCCCGGAGTGGCGCGCTTGTCCGCGAATTGCGGTCCGGCCCGGCGGGGGTGGGGGCGGAGGCCGCCCATGGTCGTCACTGTCGCAGGTCCGGCCTCCCGGCGCCGGAAACGGGCGGCCGCCCCGCCGGCAAGGGCGGGGGCGGCCGAATTCGACTGTGAATCAACATTGGTGACTGAGCATCAGCAGCCGATGTAGCGCATGCTGAGGCTGGTGAAGCGGGTGTTCGAGGGGGCGCGCAGGGTGAAGGAGCGGGACTTGCCCTTCCCGCCGGCCCAGTCGCTGTCGACGTAGCCGCCGTTGGAGAGGCCGCCGCGCACGTACGGGCAGCGGCCGTCCGCCTTGGTGTCGTGCACCGTGCCGATGACCTTGGTGTCGTAGTTGCACCACTTCCCGTTCGCGTAGCCCTCGGCGGAGCTGAGGCTCCAGTTGTTGGTGCACGAGTCGGCGGACGGCGCGGCGTTCGCGCCGGCGGCCGGGAGGAACAGGGCGGCCAGGGCCAGAGCGGCGACGGCGGCTCCGGGAACGGCGAGACGGCTCTTGGACATTGGGGTACCTCCACGCGGGGTGTGCACGGTGGACATCCGGGACCGGGGCGTCGGGACGGCGCTCTGCGGCACGGCCGACGGCCCGCCCGGGCGGTCCACCGATCGTGACGTACCCGAACGACCGTCGTCAACGGTCTTACCCGGCGGGGGTGGTGGCCCGCGTCTCCGCTGCCCCGGGACGGAACGGGCGCCTCGCCGGCAGCTCCAGCACCACGGGGGTGGGGCTGGGCCGTTGCCCGTACGTGCGAGGACCGGTCGGGAGTTCGACCCCGTGCGGGGCGGCCGGAAGGCGCCGCGATGTCGGAAGACGCCGGTGTGTCAGAAGGCGTCGACGTACACGTACAGCCGGTCGAAGCGGAGGGCGGCCAGGTCGGAGCGGCGGATCACCCAGTGGAAGAGGCCCGACTCCAGTTCCTCGCAGTCCTCGTCGCCGCGCCAGGTCGCCAGCAGCGTCCACTCCTCGCCGTCCGCGGCGGCCGGCGGTACCTCGTCGCGGGCCACCTCGACCGGGTCCCAGTTGAAGAGGACCGGCTCACCGCCGAGTTGGAAGCGCCAGCGCGGTCGCCAACCGACCACGTGCGACCAGGCGGACTCCAACTCGGCGGCCCACGCCGACTCCTCCGCGCCCTCCGCGCCCTCCGCGCCCTCCGCGTCCTCCTCGTCGTCCTCGTCGCGCCACGGCCACGACCACTGGTGGAAGCAGAAGTCCAGGTGCGCCCGGCGGTAGGGGCCGTCCTCCCGCTCGCGCGCCCACTCCGGCAGCGGCGTGGTCCCGGCCGGAAGGTAGCGCACGGCGTCGGGGAGCACCGCCCCGCTGCCCGGATCGGCGTCGGCGAAGAACAGCAGCAGGCCCTCGGCGGGCAGCGGCAGGTCCGTCGCTCCGGGCGGCAGGGCCGCGCAGTCGACGGCCGCGACGAAAGCAGCCGCCGGCGCCGGGACACCCTCCGGCAGCGGCGGCTGCCCGCCGGTCACCGCCACCACCGGGCCGTCACCGCCCTGCGCGAGGTAGACCGCCGGGCGGGCGGTGCGTACGTACGCTTCCACCTCGGCCGCCGGAACGCCGCGCGCCGCGGCCTCCGCCCGGAAGCGGTCGGCCAATTCCGCGGGCGTGTCCTCAATGCGTTCCGTGTCGGTCATGGGCGGACCCTACAACCCGTCACCCGCCGTGTGTTCCACGGGCCGGATACCCCGTCCGGCGCCGTCCCGTCCGCCACCGCCCCGACCACCGGCGGCCAACCCGCGCGCGCTCCTCGCAGCCGCGACCGCCGCACCCTCCCCGCCCGCTACGCCGCGCCCGCCCGGCCGGCCACCAAACGGTCGCCCAACGCGCTGCGCCGGTACAGCACGTGGCGCCCGTCCCGGGCCCGGGTGACCAGCCCGCCGGCGAACAGGACGCGCAGGTGCTGGGAGACGGCGCTGGGCGTCACGCGCAGCCGGCGGGCGAGTTCGACCGTGGCGCCGGTTCCTCCAGGAGGACCAGCAGCCGAGCGCGCGGCCCGCCCAGCAGCGCGGTCAGGGCGGACGGGTCGGCGGCGGGCGGGGTGTCCCAGAGCGTGGCCACGCCCCGGCTCGGATAGACCAGGCTCGGCGGCTCCTGCGGACCCAGCGGCGGCGCCGGCTTGTGCGCGAACACGGACGGGATCAGCAACAGCCCCTGCCCCGCCGCCGCGACCCGGTGCCGGCTGATCATCCGGTCGATGTGCAGCACGCCGCCCCGCCACCGCACGTCCGGGTGCATGTCGGCGAACAGCAGCCGGGCGCCGCCGAGCGCGAGCCGACGGGCCCGGTACGTCATGTCCGCCTCCAGCACCAGCCGCATCCGCGGCCACTGCGGCTCGATCGCCGACTTCCAGTACCGCTGCAGGACTTCGCACAGGCGGTCCCGCAACCCGGCGACCGCGGCGTCGTCACCGGCGACGGCCGCCCGCAGCGCCTCGGGCACCGGGTCCGGCGCGTGCGTGGCCACCAGGTCGCGGCGGACCACCTCCGGCGCGGTTCCGCGCACCACGGCCAGCTCCTCCTCGAAGCCCGGTGCGAAGACCGCCGGCACCGGCGTCAGGAAGTCCGGGACGGTCCGCCTGCGCGCCACCAGGGACAGCAGCAACCCCGTGTCGAGCGAACCGAGTCCGCCGAGGGCGGCCCGGCGCCACGGCAGGTGCAGCGCCGACAGCCCCGGATCCCGCAGCACCCGCAGGCTCAGCACGGCCTCGTGCATCGGCGACAGCGCGAACCGGGTGTCCGCGAGGTCCTCGACGTCCAGGACGAAGCTGATCATCAAGCGCCACGCTACATCGATTGGCGCCGCCGCGGCGATCCCGTGCACTGACGCCATGACAACTCCCGTGCCACCGCTCACCCCCGCCGCACCCGGACCGGCCGACGGATGACCCGCCGACTGGTCCTCCTCCTGGCCCTCGCCTGCGCCGTGGCGGTCGGCAAACCTCTACTTCCCCCAGGCCGTCGGCCCGCTGGTCGCCGCCGGACTGCACGTCCCACCGCACGCCGCCGCCCTGGTCGTCACCGCCACCCAACTCGGCTACACCGCCGGCATCGTCCTGCTCGTCCCCCTCGGCGACCGCCTCCCCCACCGCCCGCTGCTCGTCACCCTGCTCACCCTCACCGGCCTTGCCCTGCTCACCGCGGGCTGCGCACCGACCCTGCCCGTCCTGGTCGCGGCGAGCGCCGCCGTCGGCCTCAGCACCGTCGCCGCCCAGATCGTCGGAACCCTCGCGGCCACCCTGACCCCCGCCGACCGCCAGGGCGCGGTGATCGGTGCCCTACTCAGCGGCTCCACCGGCGGCATGCTGCTCGCCCGCACCTTCGGCGCCACGCTCGGCGAGTGGCTGGGCTGGCGCACCCCCTACCTGACCGCCGCCGCCCTCACCCTGCTCCTGGCCGCCGTCCTGGCCCGCACCGTCCCGGCCACCACCGCACCCTCCCGCGCGCCGTACCCGGCCCTGCTCGCCGAGCCGCTGCGCCTGCTGCGCACCGAACCCGAACTGCGCCGCTCCTGCATCCACCAGGCGAGCGTCTTCGGCGGCTTCTCCGCCGTCTGGACCTGCCTGGCCCTGCTGCTCACCGGCCCGGCCTACGGACTGGACGCCCGGGCGGTCGGGGCCCTCGCCCTGGTCGGCGCGGCCACCATGCTCTGCACCCCGTACGCCGGACGGCTGGTGGACCGCCACGGCCCCGATCCGGTGAGCCTCGCCTGCCTGCTGGGCGTCCTCGCGGCGGCCGCGGTCCTCGCCGCCGGCCGTCACGGCGGCCCGCTCGGCCTGACCGCCCTCACCCTCGGCACCCTGCTCCTCGACGTCGCCATGCAGTGCGGCACGGTCGCCGGCCAGGCCCGGGTCAACGCCCTGCGGCCCGACGCCCGCGGCCGCCTCAGGTCCGCCTACATGACCTGCGCCTACCTGGGCGGCAGCGCCGGCTCCTGGCTCGGCGTCCAGGTCTGGAGCCGGGCGGGCTGGTGGGGCGTGTGCGCCCTCCTCGCGCTGCCCGCCACCCTCGCCCTGACCCGCCACCTGACGGCGGTGCCGCACCGGCGGTTCGGGGGCCTCCGGCCCGCGCTGAGCGCCCCGCCCCGCCCCGGCGAGAGCCCCGCGCCCCGCACTCCGCGCCCGGCGCCTCCGCTCAGTGCGGCGGTTCGTCCCCGTCCCCCGCGAGGTCCGCGGCGAGGGCGACGAGACCCTCGCGCAGCAGGCGCAGCAGAAGGTCCTGGTCGCGGCGCGGATGCCAGAGGAGGGTGACCCGCAGGGGCCGCAGGCGGACGGGCGCGGCGACCGGGACGACGCCGAGGGCCGGGCCGAGTTCGCGGACCAGCGCGACGGGGGCGACGGTGACCAGGTCGCTGCGGCCGACCAGGTGCAGGGCGGCGAGGTAGCCGGGCACGGTGCAGCGGACGGCCCGGGGCAGGCCGGCCTCGCGCAGTTCCCGGTCGAGCGCCTCCTCGGGCCGTCCGCTGCGGGAGACCAGCACGTGCCCGGCGGCGGCGAAGCGCCCCGCGGTCACCTCGCCCCGGGTGAGCTCGTGGCCCGCCCGGACCGCGGCGGTGAGCCCCGCCCGGACGAGGCCCAGGGAACGCAGGTCCGGGTACTTGGCCGCGTTGACGACGACCGCGAGGTCGGCCGTGCCCTCCCGGACGGCCTCGGCACCGTCCCGGCCGCCGTCCGCGCCCAGCAGGCGCAGCTCGGCAGCGGGGGCGTCCGCGGCGAGCCGGGCGAGCAGGTCGGCGCTCCTGGTCACGATCAGGTCCTGCGGGGCGACGAGCGTCAGACTCCGGTCGAGCGGCTGGTCCTGACGGCCGAGCAGCTGCTCGGCCTGCTCGAGCCAGAGCCGGAGCCGCGGCCGCAGGTCGACCGCGGCGGCGGTGGGCCGCAGCCCCCGGCCCGCACGCACCAGCAACGGGTCCCCGAAGGCGCGGCGCAGCCGGCCCAGGGCCCGACTGGTCGCCGGGACGGAGAGGTTCAGCCGGTGCGCGGCCCGGGTGACGGAGCCCTCCTCCAGGAGGGCGTCCAGGACCACCAGCAGATTCAGGTCGACCGAGGACAGTTGCACCAGGTGAAACTATCAGTTGCCGTTTTGTCGATTGCTGCAAGAGAACGGGCCGCCTAGGTTCGAAGGCACAGCGACCGCAGCCCGCCCGACCGGCCCTCACGCCGGGGCGCGCCCCCTCCCGTCGCCGCTTCCCACCTCGACCCGAAAGGGGTTCCCTTGCCGCCCGCCGTGCCCGAACCCGCCCACCGGACCCCGCCCGCCGGCCCCGGCCCGAACCCGCCCACCGAACGCGGCCCGAGCGCCGCGCCCTGGGCCCGGCCGCACTGACCGCCGTCTGCGGCGCCTCACTGTTCATCACCAGCCTGGACGCCACCGCGGTGAACGTCGCCCTGCCCGCCCTGCGCACCGAACTGTCCGCCGATGCCCAGCAGTCGGCCTGGATCGTGGACGCCTACACGCTGACCCTCGCGGTCCTGCTGCTCCTGGCCGGCGCACTCGGGGACCGCCTCGGGCGGCGCACCATGTTCCGCGCCGGCCTGCTGGTCTTCGGGGCCGCCTCGCTCGGCTGCGCGCTCGTCGGCAGCGCCGACCAACTGATCGCCGTCCGCGTCCTGCAGGGCTGCGGCGCCGCGATGCTCGGACCCAACGCGCTGTCCACGCTGACCACGGCGATCGAGGACCCGGTGCGCCGGGCCCGGGCCATCGGCTTCTGGGCGGGGATCTTCGGGCTGGCCGCGGCCGTCGGCCCGCTGATCGGCGGCTCGCTGATCGACGCCCTGGGCTGGCGGTGGATCTTCCTGGTGAACCTGCCGGTGGTCGCCCTCGTCCTCGCGGCAACGGTGCGGGTGCCGGAGACCAGGGGCGCCACGGCCCGCCCGCTCGACCCGCTCGGGCTGGTCCTGGGCGCGCTCGCCGTGTCGGGCGTCACCGAACTGCTCGTCCACGGCGCCCACCAGGGGTTCGGCGGCGCCACCACGGTCGTGTGCGCGGTGCTGGCGCTGGGCGCCGGCGCGGCGTTCGTGACCGTCGAACGGCGCCGTACGCACCCGGTGTTCCCGCTCGCGCTGCTGCGCCGCCCGACCTTCACCGCCGCCACGCTCAGCGCGGTGCTGGTGTTCGCGGTCCTGGCCGGGTTCCTGTTCGTCTCCAGCGTGTACTGGCAGCAGCAGCGGCACGCCTCCGCCCTGGAGACCGGGCTCGCCCTGCTCCCGGCGACGCTGGCGATCGCCGTGGTGTCCCCGCTGAGCGGGCGGCTGATCCACCGGGTGGGGGCGCGCCGGCTCCTGGTGGGCTCCGGGCTGCTGCTGGCGCTGGGCGCCGCACTGCTCGCGCTGGCGGCCGGGGGCGAGGCCTACCCGCCGTACGCCGCGGGCTACCTCGCCGTCGGGCTGGGGATCGGCCTGGTCAACCCGCCGATCACCAACACCGCGGTGACCGGGCTGCCGCCGCAGCAGGCGGGCGTGGCCTCCGCCCTCGCGACCACCTCCCGCCAGCTCGGCAACACCCTGGGCGTGGCGGTGCTCGCCTCCGCCGCCACCGGCCCGCACCTGGACCAGCGGCGGGCCTGGCTGATCGCGCTCGTCCTGGGCCTGGCCGTCGCGGCGCTCAACGCGGTGGCCGGCCGGCCGCACCGGTCCGGCCCGGCCGCGGCCGCCCGGGAACCGGAACGGGCCGCCGCCCGCTGAACCGGCGCGCCCGCCCCCGCCCCACCCGGCGCCCCGGGCACGACCGCCGTGCGCGGCGGCCGCACCCTGCGGTCCCGGTCGCCGCGGCCGGGTGCGACGACCGGTCGGGGCGCGGCGCGGCGGCTAGCCCTGCTTGATCGCGGAGGCGTCGAACTCCAGGACGACCTTGTCGCCGACCAGCACGCCGCCGCCCTCCAGGGCCGCGTTCCACGTCACGCCGAAGTCCTTGCGGGAGATGGTCACCGACCCCTCCAGGCCGACCCGCAGGTTGCCGTAGGGGTCGACGGCGTTGCCGGTGTACTCGACGTCGATGGTGACCGGGCGGGTGGTGTCCTTGATGGTCAGGTCGCCGGTGACGCGGTACTCGGTCTCGGAGAGCGGCTCGACCGAGGTGCTGCGGAAGGTGATCTCGGGGAAGGTGGGGGCGTCCAGGAAGTCGTTGGTGCGCAGGTGCTGGTCGCGCTGTTCGATGCCGGTGTCGATGCTCTCGGTCTTGATGACCAGGTGGGCGCTGGAGCGGGCCGGGTCGCTGCCGTCGAGGTGGGCGGTGCCCTCGAACTGGTGGAACGCACCGCGGACCTTGGTCACCATGGCGTGGCGGGCGACGAAGCCGATCCGGGTGTGGGCGGGGTCGAGGACGTAGTCCCCGGTGAGCTCTGCGAGGCTGACGGTCATGGTTGAGGGGCCCTCCGAAAAGACCGGGATCCCGGGCGGCGGTACGCCCGGCGTGTTGCGGCTCACGCTAGGGCGCAACCGATCCCCCTCCCCGTCGGACCCACAGGGCGACGCCAGAGTGCACCCTGACCGGTGACCCCGCGCCGTTCGCCCACCGCCGAACACCGCCGGACGGGCCTGCCAGGACCTCCCCGGCCCGGCGCCCGACCGCACCGCCGCAGCCCGCACCGCCGCAGCCCGCACCGCGCCCGCCGACCCCGCCGGCGCCCCGCCTGCGGGCGCCGGTCCGGCAAGCCACCGGGCCCGGGCGCGGCCCGTGATCTACCGTGAGCGGGGAGCTCCGGCGCGGGGCCTCGGCCCGGGCGGGCGGCACACCGGGCGCGGCAATCGGCTGGGTCCGCAGAACCGGGTGCCGGCGCAGCGATGAGTTCTCCGGCCCGGCCAGGTCTACCTCTCGACCGCAACGACCGGAACGACCGGAACGACCGAACGACCGACTCATCGGGAGTGCATCGACATGGGCCTCATCCACATCGAACTGTTCGCGACCCTCGACCTCGTCGGGCAGGCGCCCGGCGGCCCCGACGAGGACCCGGAGGGGTTCCCGTTCGGCGGCTGGCAGGCGCCCCTGATGAGCGAGGCCACCGGGGCGCAGATCCTCGCCGCGTACGAGGGCACGGACGCCCTCCTGCTCGGCCGGCGCACCTACGACCTCTTCGCCTCCTACTGGCCGCACCAGAAGGACGGCGAGATCGCCGAACTCTTCAACCGCGTCCCGAAGTACGTGGCCTCCCGCGGCACGCCCGACCTGCCGTGGGCCGGCTCCACCCGGCTCGGCCCGGACCTGGCCGGCGCGGTGCGCGAGCTGCGCGAGCGGCACGAGCACGTGAAGGTCGTCGGGAGCCTGAACCTGGTGCAGACCCTCCTGCGGGAGAAGCTCTTCGACCGCCTCGACCTCTGGGTGCACCCGATCACGCTGGGCGTCGGGAAGAAGGTCTTCGACGGCGGCGCGGTGCCCACGAACCTCACCCTCCTCGAACCGCCGGCGGCCGGCCCGCAGGGCACGGTGTTCCTGCGCTACGGGCTCGCCGAGGGCACCCCCCGCACGGGCGACATGGGCGCACCCGACCGCGGCCTCGGCAACGACGACTGACGCCCCCTCGCCGCGGCGCCGGCACTGCCGCCCCGCCATGTCGCCCGGTGCCACCACCCGGGCCCCGGCCTGCTGGAAGGCCGGGGCCCGGGTGGCGCCGGTCAGCTCAGGGTGCGCAGCGCGGCGGCGTCGTAGGGCCGCAGGTCGGCGAAGCGGCCGGCGAGGACCTTGGCGGCCCACTGCGGGTCCTGGAGGAGGGCGCGGCCGACGGCGACCAGGTCGAACTCGTCGCGCTCCAGCCGCTCGAGCAGGTCGTCGATGCCCTGGACGGGGGCGCCCTCGCCCGCGAAGGCGCGGACGAAGTCGCCGTCGAGGCCGACCGAGCCGACGGTGATGGCGGGCCGGCCGGTGAGCTTCCTGGTCCAGCCGGCCAGGTTGAGGTCGGAGCCGTCGAACTCGGGCACCCAGTAGCGGCGGGTCGAGGCGTGGAAGGCGTCGACGCCGGCCTCGACGAGCGGGGCGAGGATCGCCTCCAGCTCCTGGGGGCTCTCGGCGAGGCGGGCGTCGTAGTTCTCCGACTTCCACTGCGAGTAGCGGAAGATCACCGGGAACTCGGGGGAGACGGCCTCGCGCACCGCGGCGACGAGTTCGGCCGTGAACCTGGTCCGGGCGACGGGATCGCCCCCGTAGGCGTCGGTGCGGCGGTTGGTGCCCGCCCACAGGAACTGGTCGAGCAGGTAGCCGTGGGCGCCGTGCAGCTCGACGCCGTCGAAGCCGATCCGTTCGGCGTCCGCGGCGGCCTGGGCGAAGGCGCCGATGACGGCGTCGATGTCGGCCCCGGTCATGGCCCGTCCCGTTCCCTCGGTGCCGTCCAGCCGGATGCCGGAGGGGCCGACGGCGGGGGCGTCGGCGAACGGCGGGTCGCCCTGCTTGCGCGCCATGCCGATGTGCCAGAGCTGCGGCACGATGGTGCCGCCCGCCGCGTGGACGTCCTCGGCGACGCGGGCCCAGCCGGCCAGCTGCTCCTTGCCGTGGAAGCGCGGGACGTCGTCGCTCTGGCCGGCCGACTCGTGGCCGACGTACGTCCCCTCGGTGACGATCAGGCCGACGCCCGCGGCGGCGCGGCGCGCGTAGTAGGAGCGCACGTCCTCGCCGGGCACCCCGCCGGGGGAGAACCTGCGGGTCATCGGCGCCATCACGATGCGGTTGGGCACGGTCAGCCCGTTGATCGTGACGGGCCGGGACAGGATCTCGGCCGTGCGGGAGGCGGTGGCCTCGGCGGCTGCGGCGGGCTCGGTGACGGTCATGGGAATCCTCACGGGGACGGGGACGGGTGCGGTGACGGTGCCGTGCCGGGACGGGAACGGTTGCCCGTGCCAACCACCTCGACGGCCCCGCGCATTTCGCCGACCACGCGCATCCCGCTGTGATCCCCGCCACTGGCACCACCGGCCTGCGCCCCACCCCCGCGTCACCGACCGTCAGCGGCCCCCGCCCGGGCGGTCGTCCGCGCGCGGTGCCCGGACCCCTACGGCCGGCCGGAGCCGGGGCCCGGCCGGCCGCGCGCCGGTGACCGCGGCCTCGTACAGGGCCCGGACGGCGGACCCGAAGACGGCGCTGTAGGAGATCTGGGGGGTGTTGCCGCCGGTGTGGTAGCCGCCGACGACCCCGACGACCGCCCAGCCGCCGGGCCACGGCACCAGCATGGGCCCGCCGGAGGTCCCGCCCACGAAGCCGTCGCACGCGATGCGCTCGAAGGTGCCCGGATCCGCGGGATCGTCACTGACCCACGGGGTGGTCCGGCTCAGGCACTCCAGTGGCTTGCGCGCCCCGCTCGGGTACCCGACCATCCGCACCGGAGCGTGGAAGTAACCGGAGCCGGTGAGCAACTCGACCGCCCCGGCCGCCTCCTGGACCCGCTGTCCGTCCCGGTTGGGCCCGGTCACCGCGAAGGCGAAGTCGTACGCGGCCCCGGCGTGCACACCCCGGTCGTAGTACTCCCGCGAGACGTAGACGCCGTCGTCCCGGACCGGGAAGACGCCGAAGGGCGTGAGCCCGTCGTGGTACTGCGGAACGAACCCCAGGTGCCGCCGCGGCGCCGGGCCGGCGTAGCCCGCCAGGCAGTGGGCCGCACTCAGCACCAGGTCACGACCGGGGCTGCGCACCACGGAACCGCTGCAGGTACGGCCCGTGCCGCCGGCGTCGGTCCAGAAGAACGTGCCGGCCTGCGGGATGCCGTCGAAGCTCGTGCTCGCCGGGACGAACTCACCGGGCCGTGGGCCGTCCGCTGTCGTGGCCGGTGCGGTGCGTCCGGTGTCGCCGGGCAGCGCGGCCGCCATCCGCTCCGCGGTCCAGTACGCGCTGAGCCGCTCGGCGTCCGCAGCGCCCGCTTCGCCCGCGGCGCCCGCTTCGCCCGCAGCGCCCGCGGCGCCCGCTTCGCCCGCAGCGCTCGCGTCGCCCGCAGCGCCCGCGGCGCCCGCGTCGTCCGGGTTGTCCGGGTCTTCCGCGTCGTCCGGGTCGGGCGTCGCGGCGCGGGCGACCGGGCCGGCGACGGAAGGCGGCGCGGCGAAGGCGGGCGGGGCGGCCGGGGTGAGTCCGGCGCCGAGCAGCAGGGCGGATGCGAGGGCCGCGGCACGCGTGGCGGCTCGCGGCCCCTTCGGAGGCGAGGTGACCGAGGTGATCGAGGCGACCTCACCGGCGTGGAATGTCGGCATGCTCGCAGTATCGAGGCCGGGGCCGCCACCTCCCGGGTGCCACCGCGGTGCACTCCGCCGTCCGGCCCGCGCCGCCACCCCGGCCCGCGCGCCGCCACCCCCTCCCGCCACTGCCGCCGTCCAGGTCCCGTCGGCGTGCGGCGGGGCGTCGCCCCCCGCGGCCACGGCCGAGCCTCCGGCCACGGCCGGTCCGACCGCCGGACTATCGTGTCGCCCCAGGCGGCGCCCGCCCCGCGCGGTGCGGGCAACGGCCGCCGGCGAGGGGGATCGTGATGCCGAAGGGACAGGCCCAGTTGGGCCGGGAACTCTACGGGGCGAGGACTTCGGACCAGCGCTTCGGCCAGGCTCCGCCGAGCAGCGGCGACCGGAGCCTGCTGCCCAGCGGGTCCGTGCCCTGCCTGCTGACGGTCCTGCGGCTGGCGGCGCACCAGAAGGCCCACCAAGGCGTCGACATGGGCCTGGCGGTGGCGCTCGTGCGGGCCGGTCACCTCGCCCGGGCGGTCGAGCTGGTCCGCTCGGGCGCGGGCCGGTTCCGCCCCGACGAGGACCTCGTCCGGCTGGTGAGGGCGGCGGGCGAGGCCGGTGACCTGGACGGTGCGCGGGCACTCCTCGAGTCGCTGACCGACCGCTCGCTGCGGGACTGCGCCCTGGTCGCCCACATCCCGGCGGTGGCACGCGCCGGTGAACGCGAGCACGCCGCCGCCCTGGTGGAGACGGTGCGCTACCCGCACAACCGGCCGCGGGCCTGGGCGGAGCTGGCGAAGGCGGTGGCGGACGACGGTGACCACGGCGCCGCGCTCGGCTACGCCGCCAGAGCCGCCGCCGAGTGCGAGGGCGACGGCACGCAGACGGGGCACGCCCTGCTCACGGCCATGGAGATCGCGCTCGCCGCGGGAGACCACGCCCTGGCCGGCACGTTCGCCGACCGCATCGAGGACCTCGTGCGGTCCGAGGCGCGCAAGGGCGTCGGCCTGCGCGCATTCCTCGTCGCGGTGCTGGCCGCCGAGGCTCGCCGCGGCGACCTCGACCGGCTCGACGCCGTGCTGCGCAGCCTGACCCGGACCGCCGCCGCGCGGGCCGCCGAGGCCGCCGAGGCCGCCGCGGCCGAGGCGGCGGGGTCGCGGGCGGGGGACGACGACTCCGGGGCCCTGGCTCTGACGATCCTCGCCCGGCCCCGCCCGACCTTCGACGCGAGGATCGTGGCCGAGCTGCTGGAGGAGGTCGCCGAGACCGCCGACCGGGAGGTGGCCCTCGCCCTGGCCGACCGGGCCGAGCGCCTGCTCCGCTGCGACGCCGACTTCGACAGCCTCCAACTGCGGGAGGCGGTGACCCTGCTGCTGGCCCGGCACGGCGAGGTCGAGCGGGCGACGGCGCTCGCCGACCTGATCGCCGAGCCCGACCTGCGCGCGGCGCGGAAGGCCGAGATCGTCGAGGCGCTGGCCCGGTCCGGGGACACCGACCGGGCCGAGTCCCTGGCCCGTGCCCTCGCGGACCGCTGGGCGCGGAGCCGGGCCCTGATGGCCGTCGTCGGCGCGCTGGCCCGGCACGGCGAGACGGCCCGGGCCGAAGCCCTCCTGCCCGCGATCCCCGACCGCTGGGGGCGGAGCGAGGCGCTCATCGACGTCGTCGGCGCGCTGGCCCGGCAGGGCGAGCCCGAGCGGGCCGAGGACCTCACCCGCACGATCCCCCTGCGCCGGACGCGGGCTCGCGCACTGGCCGCCCTGGTGGATGCGCCGGATCCCGCCCGCGCCCGCAGGCTGGCCGCCCGCGCCGTCTTCCTCGACGGCTGGGCGATGGTCTTCGACGACCTGGCGGAGATCGCCCCCGGCGGGGCCCTGGCCATCGCCGACGAGGTGATGGCCCGGCGGGCGCGCACGTCCCCCTGAGGAGGCGGAACGGCGAGGCCGGCCCGCGGGGCGGCGGCCGTGACACGCGGCCGAGCACGGCGCGGGAGCGGACGCGACAGGCCGACCCCCGTGGACGGAACGGGCCCGCCGGACGCGCCCGGCGGTGCGACCCGCGAAGCGTGAAGCGCCTTTCCCCCCGCCCCCGCCCAGCCGCGAGGCCGCGAGCCGGGGGGGGGCACGAACCCGCCCGCCGCGGCCGGAGCCGACGTGACGCGCCCGTCCACGACAGAGCCCGGGCCAGGCTGCCGGAGCCGGCCGCGGACGACGACCCTCGCCGCGGCCTCCGGCCCGCGCCGCGCGGCCCTCCGCCCGTCGGTGGCCCGGCCCGCCGGGCCAGGGGCGCAGCCGCCGGACCGCGCCCTCGCGCTTCTATCTCCAACCCGAGTTGTTCCTAGAATGGCCGGGTGAAGGACATCGACGCGATCGCGGCCCTGCAGGATCCGGTGCGGCGCCGCCTGTACGAGTACGTGGCGGCGCAGGGCCGTGAGGTCGGCCGCAACGAGGCCGCCGAGGCGGCCGGGGTGGCGCGCACGCTCGCCGCGCACCACCTGGACAAGCTGGCCGAGGTCGGGCTGCTGGAGAGCGGCAGCCGCCGTCTGACGGGCCGTTCGGGGCCGGGGGCGGGGCGTCCCGCCAAGGTGTACACCAGGGCGCGGGCCGAGCGGGAGGTGTCGCTGCCGGCCCGCGACTACCGCACCGCCGCCGAACTGCTCGCCGAGGCCACCGAGCAGGCGGGGCTGGACGCGGACCTCCGTGCGGCCGCGCGCCGCCGGGGTGAGGCCCTGCGCGGCCCGGCGACGCCCTGCGGAAGCCTCGAGGAGGCGGTGGAGGTGCTGGCCGCCCGCGGCTACGAACCCCACCTGGATGCCCCCGAAGCCCCCGAAGCCCCCGAAGCCCCCGAAGACCCCGAAGACCTCGAATACCCCGAAGGTGCCGAGGGCCCTGAGGGGTCGTCCGGCCCCGCCGGGCGCGTGGTCCGGATGCGCAACTGCCCCTTCCACGCCGTCGCCGAACGCTTCCCGCCGCTGGTCTGCGGCATGAACCTCGCACTGTTGCAGGGGCTGCTCGGCGCGGACGGCCCCCTCCGCGCCCGCATGGCCCCCCGACCGGGGGAGTGCTGCGTGGTGGTCGAGGTCGGGAGTTCTAAAAACAACGAGCATTGACATAGAAATGGGGTCGTGCTGGGATGAGGCCATGACCGCATCCCCGCATGCCGCCCACCTCGCCCACCTCAACGTCGCCACGCTCCGCTACCCCCTGGACGACCCGCGCATCGCACCCTTCGTCGAGTTGCTCGACCCGGTCAACGCCACCGCCGACGCCGCGCCCGGTTTCGTGTGGCGACTCGTGGGGGAGGGGGAGGCGGACGCCACCGGCCTGCGCCCGGCGGGCGAGAACGTCGTCGTCACGCTGTCGGTGTGGCAGACCCCGGAAGCCCTGTGGGACTTCACCTACCGCAGCGGGCACCTGGAGGCGATGCAGCGGCGCCGCGAATGGTTCGAACGGCACGTCGAGGCGCACCTGGTGCTCTGGTGGGTCCCCGCCGGGCACCTCCCGACCGTCGACGAGGCCCTGGAGCGGCTGGCGGACCTGCGGGCGAACGGACCCTCCCCCCGCGCGTTCACCTTCACCTCCTCCTACAGCGCAGCCGAGGCCGCCCAGCACCTTCCGGCCGTGCCGCCGGCGCAGCCCGGGCACGCCGCCCGCAGCGCCCGGCCCACGCCGGCCCGGCCCGTGCCGGCCGGGGATCCGACGGCGGTCTAGGGGCGACCGGGCGGGGCTGGAGGAGGGTCGCGGCCACCCGACAAAGACGGTGCGGGGAATGTCGGGTGGCCGGGTCGGGCATCGCCGCACGATGAGGGCATGGATGACACGACCTTGGTTTCCCGTTTCCTGCGCGACGGCTTCGTGAAGTTGGAGGGCGCCGTTGCGCCGCGGGTGGCCGCGGACTGCGCGCGGCTGCTGTGGCGGGAGACGGACTGCGACCCGGACGACCCGTCGACGTGGACGCAGCCCGTGCACTGGGTGGGCGGCATGGCGCAGGGCCCGTTCGCCGCCGCACCCAACTCCCCGTCCCTGCACCACGCGTACGACCTGCTCGTGGGCGCGGGACGCTGGGAGCCGCGCTACTCGCTTGGCACGTTCCCGCTGCGCTTCCCGCACGAGGAGGAGCCGGCCGACGCGGGCTGGCACATCGAGGGGAGCTACCTGCCGGAGGGCGAGAGCTGGTACTTCGCCAACCTGCGCTCCCAGGGCCGGGCGCTGCTGATGCTGTTCCTGTTCAGCGAGGTCGGCGAGGAGGACGCCCCGACCCGGATCAGGGTGGGTTCGCACCTCGACGTGCCCAAGGTGCTGGAGCAGTACGGCGAGGACGGGGCGAGCGTGCTGACCCTCGCGCCCGACGTGGTGGCGGCGTCCGAGCACCGGCCACTCGCCCTCGCCACCGGTTCTCCGGGCGACGTCTTCCTGTGCCACCCGTTCCTGGTGCACGCCGCGCAACCGCACCACGGGGTCCGGCCGCGCTTCATGGCCCAGCCGCCGCTGCTGCCGGCCGCGCCGTACGAACTGGAGCGGGCCGACGGAGCGTACTCGCCCGTGGAGATCGCGATCCGCCGGGGCCTGGGGCAGGACACCCCCGCCCCGGCCGGCCACGCCGGCCCGGGCCTGGGGGTGTACTGGTGGTGACCGCCGGCGCC
>NZ_JBEPAK010000041.1:0-36493 GCF_040298565.1 Kitasatospora sp. NPDC001539
CGACCTGGACGCGGTCGT
Organism: Kitasatospora sp. NPDC001539; assembly: GCF_040298565.1. Lineage (NCBI taxonomy): Bacteria > Bacillati > Actinomycetota > Actinomycetes > Kitasatosporales > Streptomycetaceae > Kitasatospora > Kitasatospora sp. NPDC001539. The sequence goes on from NZ_JBEPAK010000041.1 coordinate 19, forward strand.
CGCCACGGCCGGCGCGTCCCTGCCGGACTACATGGTGCCGCAGTCCTTCGTCGTCCTCACGGCCTGGCCGATGACGCCCAACGGGAAGCTGGACCGGGCCGCGCTGCCCGCGCCCCAGGCGCCGACGGCGGTCGGACGGCCTGCCCGGACCATGACCGAGCAGGTGCTGTGCACCCTGTTCTGCGACGTCCTCGGCGTGCCCGCGGTCGGGGTCGACGACGACTTCTTCCTGCTGGGCGGCCACTCCCTGCTCGCCAGCCGGCTGGCCAGCCGCATCCGCACCACCTTCGGGGCGGAGCTGCCGGTCCGGGTGCTGTTCGACAATCCGACCGTCGCCGGCGTGGCCGAGTGGTTCGACCGCGCCGCCACGGGACGTCCGCCGCTGCTCCCGAGGCCGCGGCCGGAACGCCTCCCGCTGTCGCACGCCCAGCGGCGCCTCTGGTTCATCGACCGGTACGAGGGCAGCAGCGCGACGTACAACATGCCGATCGCCATGCGGCTCTCGGGTCCCCTGGACACCGCCGCGCTGCGCTCGGCGGTGGCCGACGTGGTGGCCCGGCACGAGGCCCTTCGCACGGTCTTCCCCGACGAGGCGGGCGTGCCGTGGCAGCGGATCCTCGACCCCGGCCAGGTCCGCATCGACCTGCCGGTCACCACGGTGACCGAGGACGGGGTCGAGGCCGCGATGACCGCGGCGGCCCGTCGGCTCTTCGACCTGGAGGTCGACCCGCCACTGCGCGTCGAACTGCTGCGGCTGGACGCCGAGACGCACGTCCTGCTCGTCGTCCTCCACCACATCGCCGGTGACGGTTGGTCGATGGGGCCGCTGTGCCGGGACATCACCACCGCCTACGCGGCCCGGTTGCACGGGCAGGAGCCGGCCTGGGAACCGCTGCCAATCCAGTACGGCGACTACACGCTCTGGCAGCACGAGATGCTGGACGAGCAGGCCGGCCCGGACAGCCCGTTCGCCCGGCAGCTCCGGTTCTGGACCCAGGCCCTGGACGGCGTCCCGGAGCAGCTCACGCTGCCCACCGACCGACCGCGGCCTCCGGTGCCCAGCTACCACGGCGACGACGTCGTCTTCCACGTCGACGCGCAGACCCACACCGGGCTGACGCAGCTGGCACGTCAGTGCGGGGTCACCGTGTTCATGGTGCTCCAGGCCGGCCTCTCGGCGCTGCTGACCCGGCTCGGGGCGGGCACCGACCTGCCGCTGGGCAGCCCCGTCGCGGGCCGCTCGGACGAGACCGTCGAGGACATGGTCGGGTTCTTCGTCAACACCCTGGTGCTGCGCAACGACACCTCGGGGAACCCGACCTTCCGGGAACTGCTGGACCGGGTGCGCCGGACCGACCTGGACGCCTACTCCAACCAGGACATGCCGTTCGAGCGGCTGGTGGACGCCATCAAGCCGGAGCGGGACCCGTCCCGCCACCCGCTGTTCCAGATCGCCTTCGGTCTGCAGAACGACGCGACGCCCGTCCTGTCCCTGCCCGAGGTGGAGAGCCGCGAGGAGTTCGTGGGCATGAAGGTCGCCCGCTTCGACCTCATGTTCGGCTTCACGGAGACGCAGGACGCCGACGGCCTCCCGGCCGGCATGAACGGCTCCGTGGAGTTCGCCACCGACCTGTACGACGCCTCGACCGTCGAGGTCTTCGTACAGCGCCTGGTCCGGCTGCTGGCGAGCGCAGTCGAGGACCCGGACCGCCGTCTGGACGCCCTCGCGATCATGGACGAGAAGGAGCGCGGCCGCGTGGTCGTCGAGTGGAACGACACCGCGCGCCCCGCCCCGACCGGCACCCTGGTCAGCCGCTTCGAGGAGCAGGCTTCCCGGACCCCGGAGGCCACCGCGCTGGTGGGCGCCGACGGCACGCTGGACTACGCCACGCTCAACGCGCGGGCCAACCGGCTCGCCCGGCTGCTCGTCGAGCACGGGGTCGGCCCGGAGAGCCTGGTGGCGATCGCGCTGCCCGCTTCCACCGAGCAGGTCCTCGCGGTCCTCGCGGTGCTCAAGTCCGGCGCCGGCTACCTGCCGCTCGACCCGCGCCACCCCGCGGAGCGGATCGGCTACGTACTCGGCGACGCGGACCCCGCCCTCGTGCTCTGCACCGCTCAGGGGGCCGCCCAGCTGCCCGCGGACGACACCCGGCCCCGCCTGTGGCTGGACGCCGCGGACACGGCGGCGGCGCTGGACGGGAAGCCGGACCACGACCTGTCCGACCGGGAGCGGACGGCGGGACTGCGCCAGGACAACATCGCCTACGTCATCTACACGTCCGGCTCCACCGGACGGCCCAAGGGCGTCCTGGTCAACCACGCCTCCGTCCTGCAGTACCTGGACTGGGCGGCAGACGTCTACCCCGCGCTCGGCGGCGGAACGGCGCTGCTCCACTCGCCGATCTCCTTCGACCTCACGGTCACCGCGCTGTTCGGACCGCTGATCTCCGGCGGGCGCCTGCACGTGGCGCCCATGGAGGAGGACCGGCGCACGGTCGAGGCGCTGGCGGCCGACCCGCTGTCCTTCGTCAAGGCGACGCCCACCCACCTGCGGCTGCTCGACGCACTGCCACCGGAGTTCTCCCCCACCGGGGACCTGGTGACCGGCGGCGAGGCACTGACCGGTGCCGCCCTGGCGGGCTGGCGCGCTCGGAACCCGCGGGCCGCCGTGTACAACGAGTACGGTCCTACCGAGACCACCGTCGGCTGCAGCGTCCACCGCATCGCGCCCGGCGAGGACCTCGATCCCGGCGTGGTCGTCCTCGGGCCGCCCGCGTGGAACACCCGCATGTACGTGCTGGACGCCCACCTGCAGCCCGTTCCGGTGGGCGTGCCGGGCGAGCTGTACATCGCCGGCGGGCTGCTGGCCCGCGGCTACCTCAACCAGGGCGGCTTGACGGCGGGGCGCTTCGTCGCCGACCCGTTCGGGGCGCCGGGCGAGCGGATGTACCGCACCGGCGACCTGGTCCGCTGGCTCCCCGACGGCAACCAGGAGTTCGTCGGCCGGGTCGACGACCAGGTCAAGGTCCGCGGCTACCGCATCGAGACGGGCGAGATCGAGGAGACGCTGCGCCGCCACCCCGGAGTGGACGAGGCCGTGGTGGTGGTCCGCACCGATCGCGCCGACGATCCGCAGCTGGTGGCCTACGTGGTGCCCGGCACGGACGCGTCCCCGGCGGAGACCGGCAGTGCGGACGAGCAGGTCGACCAGTGGCAGCAGGTGTACGAGCTGATGTACGGCGCGGAGCGGCCGGAGGAGTTCGGCGAGGACTTCAGCGGCTGGACCAGCAGCTACAGCGGCGACGACATCCCGCTGGACGAGATGCGCGAGTGGCGGGACGCCACCGTCGCCCGGATCCTCGGGCTTCGGCCGCGGCGGGTCCTGGAGATCGGCGTCGGCAGCGGCCTGCTGCTGGCGAAGGTGGCTCCGCAGGTCGAGGCCTACTGGGGCATCGACTTCTCCACCGAGGCCATCGGGGTCCTGCGCAGGCAGGTCGCGGCGCAGCCCGGTCTGGCCGAGCGGGTGCAGCTGAGGGTGGCCGCCGCGCACGAACTGGAGGGCCTGCCCGATCAGTTCTTCGACACCGTGGTCATCAACTCGGTCGCGCAGTACTTCCCCAACGCCGCGTACCTGACGGAGCTGCTCGACTCGCTGTCGCAGCTGCTGGTGCCGGGTGGCGCCGTCTTCCTCGGCGACCAGCGCAACCTCCGGACGCAGCGGGGCTTCCAGACCGCGATCCGGCTGCACCAGCGGACGGAGCAGCAGAACGAGGCGGCGCTGTCCCGCGCGGTCGAGCAGGCGATCATGATGGAGAAGGAACTCCTGGTCGACCCGGAGTACTTCGCGGCGGCGGCCCGGCAGATCCCGGCGTTCGAGGCCGTGGACGTCCAGGTCAAGCGCGGCCGGGGCGCCAACGAGCTGACCCGCCACCGCTTCGACGTGGTCCTCCGGACGGCCCCGGCCGGGGCCCGTGACGTCGGCGGCGCGGCGGTCCTGCGCTACGGCGTGGACGTCATGGACCTGGCGGAGGTGGAACAGCGGCTGGCCTCGCTCGCCGGCGAGCCGCTCCGGATCACCGGCATCCCGGACGCCCGGGTGGCCGGCGAGCTGGCGGCGGCGGAAGCGCTCGCCGACGGGCGCCCGGTCGCCGAGGTGGCGGCCCTGCTCGAACTCTCCGCCGGGATCGACCCGGAGGAGCTGCACGAGCTGGCCGACCGGTGCGGGCTGGGCGTGCGGGTCACGTACGCACCGGGTGCCGCGGGACGGCTCGACGCGGTGTTCGGTGTCGATGACGGGACGCTCGCCGGGATCTACCTGGCGAGCACGCAGCTGGAGCCTGCGGCACACGTCAACAACCCCCTCGGCTCGCGCCAACTCGGTGCTCTGGTCACCGAACTGCGGGCCTTCGCGGAGGAGCGGCTGCCCGAGTACATGGTGCCGGCGGCGTTCGTTCCGCTGGACGTCCTGCCCATGACGGCCAACGGCAAGCTGGACCGTCGCGCGCTGCCGGCGCCGACCTTCTCCAGCGCGGCGAGCGGACGGGCGCCGCGCACCGAGCTGGAGGCGCGGGTGTGCGCCGTCATGGCCGAGGTCCTGGCCCTGCCCACGGTCGGAGTCGACGACGACTTCTTCGACCTCGGCGGCGACAGCATCATCTCGATCCAGCTCGTCAGCCGGCTGCGGGCCGCGGGCGTCGTCGTGTCCGCACGCGACGTGTTCCGGCACAAGACGGCGGCGGCGATGGCGGCCCTGGCCGCCGTCGAGGACGCCGAACCGGCAGCCGACGGAGCACCGGCCGAGCCACCGGCCCCCGATGACGCGGCGATCGACCTGTCGCTGGTGTCACTGTCCGATGACGAATTGAAGATGTTCGAAGCAAACTGGAAGGTGTCGGAATGAGCACGTCAGCAGTTGAAGCAATCCTGCCGCTGACTCCCTTGCAGGAGGGGCTGCTCTTCCACAGCCTCTACGACGACCGCGGCGTCGACCTCTACACCTCGCAGATGAGCGTCGACCTCGAGGGCGACCTGGACGTCGAGGCGTTCCGGGCGGCTGCGGCCACCGTGCTGCGCCGCCACCCCAATCTCCGGACGGCCTTCCAGCACCAGAACTCGGCCAGGCCGGTCCAGGTGGTGCTCCGTGAGGTGCCGGTCCCGTGGACGGAGCACGACCTCTCCGGACTGGACGAGGCCGAGCGCGCCGCCGAGACGCAGCGGATCACCGAGGAGGACCGGGTCCGCCGATTCGACCTCGGGCGCCCGCCGCTGCTGCGCTTCGCCCTGATCCGCCTGGGCGACCGGCGCTGCCGCCTGCTCTTCACCCACCACCACATCCTGCTGGACGGCTGGTCCATCCCGCTGCTGCTGAGCGAACTGTTCACGCTGTACGCCCGGGGCGGCACCGACGACAGCGGACTGGCCCCCGTGGCCCCGTTCCGCAACTTCCTCGCCTGGCTCGCCAAGCGGGACAAGCCGGCAGCCGAGCTGGCCTGGAGCCAGGCGCTCGAGGACCTCACCGAAGGGACCATCGTCCGGCCGGTGAGGGCCGGCCGCGCCCTGATGGTGCCCGAGCGGGCGGTGATCGACCTGAGTCGCTCACTGACCACGGCACTGACGAACCTGGCACGCCGTCACTCCATCACCCTGAACACCGTGGTCCAGGGGGTCTGGGCACTGCTGCTGGGCCAGCTGACCGGCCGCAGCGACGTGGTCTTCGGGGCCACGGTCTCCGGCCGACCGCCGGAGCTGCCCGGTGTCGAGAACATGATCGGCCTCTTCCTCAACACCCTCCCGGTGCGGGTCCGGATCGATCCGGGCGAGCCGCTCATCGGCCTGCTGGCCCGGCTGCAGGCCGAGCAGTCGGAGCTGCTGCCGCACCAGCACCTGGGGCTCGCCGCCATCCAGCAGCTGGTCGGCGGGGCGGAGCTGTTCGACACGGTGACCGTGTTCGAGAGCTTCCCGGTCGACCACAACGCCGAGAGCCTGCCCGGCACCGGACTGAAGGTGCTCGAGTCCGACGGCACGGACTACAGCCACTTCCCGATCACGTTGATCGCACTGCCCGGCGAGCGGCTCCATCTGCGGGTCAGCTACCAGCCCGACCTCTTCTCCGCCGAGGAGACCGCCGCGCTGCTGGACCGGGCCCGGCTGCTGCTGGAAGCCCTGGTCACCGAGCCGCAGCAGCTCGTCGGACGACTCGACCTGCTGGCCCCCGCCGAACGGCACCGGGTCCTCGTGCAGAACAACGAGACCGACCGGCCGGTCGAACCGGCCACGCTCGCCGAGCTGTTCGAGGCCCAGGCCGCGAGCACGCCGGACGCCGTGGCGGTCGAGTTCGAGTCGACCTCGCTGACGTACGCGGAGCTGGACGCGCGGGCGAACCGGTTGGCGCGGCTGCTGACGGCCCGGGGAATCGGCCCGGAGCAGGTCGTCGCGCTGGCCCTGCCGCGGTCGATCGAGTTCCCACTCTCGGTGCTCGCGGTCGCCAAGGCCGGAGCCGCGCACCTCCCGGTTGACCTGGCGTACCCCAAGGAACGCATCTCCCTGCTGATCGAGGACTCCGCCCCCGCGGCGGTGATCACCACGACCGCTGCCGCACCACTGCTGCCCGAGGCAGCGGACGCCGAGCACCTGCTGATCGACTCCTCCGACGTCCAGGACGCACTGGCGGCAGCTCCGGACGGCCCGCTGACCGACGCCGAGCGCACCGCGCAACCGCACCTGCTCAACCCCGCGTACGTCATCTACACCTCCGGTTCCACCGGGCGCCCGAAGGGCGTCGTCATCAACCACATGGGCCTGGCCAACGGTGCGGCCCTGCAACGCCGTTCCTTCCCCGTGGGTCCCGGCGACCGCGTGCTGCTCTTCGCTTCGCACGGCTTCGACGCCGCCTACTGGGCCCTGTCGATGGCGCTGTTCACCGGTGCCACGCTGGTCGTCGCGCCCGAGGAGCGGCTCACCGTCGGGCCGGTCCTGGCCGAGCTGATCGCCGAGAGCCGGATCACCCACGTGCTCCTGCCGCCGTCGCCGCTGGCGGCGATGCCGCAGGGCAGCCTGGACTCGCTGCGCGTGCTCCTGGCGGGCGCCGAGGCGCTCCCGGCCGAGACGGTCGCCGGCATCGCGCCCCACGTCCGGATGTTCAACGAGTACGGTCCGACCGAGGTGACCGTCCTGGCGACCCAGCACGGGCCGCTCACCGCGGACGGCAAGGCCCCGCCGATCGGTCGGCCGATCGACAACTACCGCGTGTACGTGCTCGACCAGGCGCTGCGGCCGGTGCCGGTGGGCGCCGTCGGCGAGATGTACGCCGCCGGCCCCGGACTGGCCCGCGGCTACCTGGGCCGTGCCACCCTGACCTCGGAGCGGTTCGTCGCCAACCCCTTCGGACCGCCCGGAAGCCGGATGTACCGCACCGGCGACCTGGGCCGGTGGACCGACTCCGGTGAGCTCGTCTTCGCCGGCCGTGCCGACGACCAGGTCAAGATCCGCGGCTTCCGGATCGAGCTCGGCGAGGTCGAGTCCGCGGTCCGCTCCCACCCCGCGGTGCAGCACGCCACGGTCATCGTGCGCGAGGACAGCCCCGGCGATCGCCGGCTGGTGGCCTACGCGGTGGCCGAGGGCGCGGACGCCGAGACGCTGCGCCGGCATCTCGCGGACCGGCTCCCCCAGCACATGGTGCCCAACGCCTTCGTCCTCCTCGACGAGATGCCGCTGACCAGGAACGGCAAGGTGAACCGGGCCGCGCTGCCCGAGCCGGTGGTCGTGCGCGGGCCGCGCAAGGCGCCCTCGACGCCGAATCAGGAGATTCTCTGCGGCCTGTTCGCCGACGTCCTCGGTGAACCCGAGGTCGGCATCGACGACGACTTCTTCCTTCTCGGTGGGCACTCGCTGCTCGCGATCCGGCTGGTCGGCCGGATCCGCACTGCCTTCGGCGTCGACGTGCCGATCCGGGTCGTCTTCGATTCCCCCTCCCCCGAAGCGCTGGTCGCCGAGATCGAGGCGCTGCTCCCCGACACCACCCCGGCGGCCGAGACCCGGCCGGTGGAGCTCTCCCACGCGCAGCGCCGGCTCTGGTTCATCAACCGCTTCGCGCACCGGACCCCGACGCACAACGTCCCGTTCTCCGTTCGGCTCACCGGCGACCTCGACCACGAGGCGCTCACCGGCGCGGTGCACGATGTGCTCGCCCGCCACGACGAGCTGCGGACGATCTTCCCGGAGCTCAACGGCGAGCCGACCGGGGCCGTGCTGCCGCCGGAGGGCGTCCGCCCGGCGTTGACGGTCGCCGACTTCGACGAGACCGCCGTGAGCTCGGAGGCCGCCGAGGGGTTCGACCTGACCGTTCGGGTTCCGGTGCGCTTCACCCTGTTCCGGGTCAGCCCCACGGAGGCCGTGCTGGTGACGGTCCTCCACCGGATCGCGGGCGACGACTGGGCCGGCGGCCGCCTGCTGGCCGATCTGGCGGCCGCCTACCGGTCGAGGGTCTCCGGGGAGCCGGTGAGCTGGGACGACACGGCCGCGTTCGCGGTGGACGACGAGGCCGTCGAATGGTGGACGGAGCAGCTCGCGGAGCTGCCGGAGGAGCTCGTCCTGGCCTCCGACCGTCCGCGGGACGGCAAGGGCTCCCAGCACCTTCTCAGCGTGCCGATCCAGCTGCCGACCGCCCGGTGGCAGGGCGTCACCGTGCTCGCCGACCAGGCCGGAGTGGACCTGGAGACGGTCCTGCGCGGTGCGTTCGCCGTCGTGCTGAGCGGACTCGGCGCAGGCCAGGACCTGCCGATCGCCACCTTGTCCCAGCTGCGCCGGGACGGCGCCGCCGCGTTCGCGGCGAACCCCGCGGTGCTGCGGGTCGACGTGTCCGCCGACCCGTCCGTGGCCGAAATGCTGGCCCGGGCGGGCGAGGCTGCCGCCGCGGCGAAACTGCGGCCGGTCCCCTTCGAGCGGCTGCTGAGCCGGCTCGAACCCGACCTCGAGGCGGCCCGTCATCCGCTGGCGCAGGTCGCCCTCACCGTACGGAGCCGGCGCGAGCTCGCCCTGGAGCTGCCCGGCCTGGTCGTGCGCGCCGACGACGCCGCCCTGGGCCTGGAGAAGTTCGACCTCTCCGTCGTCGTGGACGAGCGGCCTGCCGGCGATGGGCTCACCGGACGGCTGTACTACCGCGCCACCATGTTCGACGCCGAGACGGTGTCCCGGCTCTGGGAACGGATGGCCTCCGTGCTCGGGCAGATGGCCGAGACCCCCGGCCTGCGGCTCTCCCAGCTGCGGCTGGTCACCGGAGCGGAGCGCGAGCAGCTGCTGGCCGGCTGGAACGACACCTCGGTCGAGGTGCCGGCGCTGGCGGCGACCGTGCAGGCGCGCTTCGCCGAGCAGGTCGAGCGCGAGCCGGACGGGATCGCGTTGGTCTGGCAGGACGGGCAATTCACCTACCGGGAGCTCGACCGCGCGGCGAACCGGCTCGCGCACCTGCTGCGTGCCTCCGGCGTGGGCTCCGGCTCCCGGGTGACGGTGCTGCAGCGCCGCTCCCCCGAGCTCGTCGTCTCGCTGCTCGGCGTGCTCAAGGCAGGTGCGGCGTACGTACCGCTCGACGCCCGCGCGCCGCTGGCGCGGCACGAGAGCATCCTGGCCGAGACCGCGGCTTCGGTGCTCCTGGTCGACTCCGCGTCGGCCACCACCGCGCCGCTCGGCGCCCGGACGATCGTCGTCGACCGCGAGCCGCGTCTGGCGGAGCAGCCCGACACCGACCCGGCCGTCCCGGGCCACCCGGAGCAGTTGGCGTACATCATGTACACCTCCGGTTCCACCGGGCAGGCCAAGGGCGTCGCCATCACCCACCGCGACCTGATCGCCTTCGCGCTCGACCGGTGCTTCTCCGGTGACGCGCACGACACGGTGCTCATGCACGCCCCGCACGCCTTCGACGCCTCGAACTACGAGCTGTGGATGCCACTGCTCAACGGCCGTCGCATCGTCCTCGCACCGCCCCAGGAGCTGGACGTGGCAACCCTCGGCCGCCTGGTGGCCGAGCACGGAGTGACCGCACTGCACCTGACCGCCGGTCTGTTCCGGCTCGTGGTCGACGAGGACCTGGACTGCCTGGCCCCGGTGCGCGAACTGCTCGCCGGTGGCGACGTGGTGCCCGCGGCCTCGGTCCGCCGCGTACTGGAGCGCTTCCCCGCGATGGTCGTCCGGGACACCTACGGCCCGACCGAGACCACGACCTTCGCCACGTCGCACCGGATGGACGCGGCGAACCCGCCCGCCGACACCGTGCCGATCGGTCTCCCGCTGGACAACATGCGCGCCTATGTCCTGGACGGCTCGCTGCGCCCCGTCCCGGTCGGGGTCGTCGGTGACCTCTACCTCGCCGGCGAGGGCCTCGCGACCGGCTACTGGACCAAGCCCGCGCTCACCTCGGCGTCGTTCGTGGCCGACCCGTTCGGGCCGGCCGGCAGCCGGATGTACCGCGTGGGCGACCTCGTGCGCCGGACGCCCGACGGCAGCCTGCTGTTCGCCGGCCGCGCCGACGACCAGGTCAAGATCCGCGGCTTCCGGATCGAGCTCGGCGAGGTGGAGTCGGCGCTGGCACGCGTGCCCGAGGTCGCCCAGGCCACCGTCGTGGCGCGCCGCGACGACGCCGGCCAGCCCCGGCTCGTCGCCTACCTCGTCCCCGCCGAAGGGGCGGCCCTCGACGAGTCCGCCGTCCGCGCGCGGCTCGGCGCCGAACTGCCCGAGTACATGGTCCCGTCCGCCTTCGTGCGGCTGGAGCGGCTCCCCCTCACGCCCAACGGCAAGGTCGACCGCAAGGCCCTGCCCGCACCCGCGGCCGCGGTGACCGGCCGGGCCGCCCGCAACCCGCGCGAGGAGCAGCTGCTCGGCCTCTTCGCCGCCCTGCTCGGCCGGCCGGACATGGGCATCGACGACAACTTCTTCGAGCTCGGCGGCGACTCGCTGCTCGCCACCCGCCTGGTCAGCCGGATCCGCGCCGCCTTCGGTGTGGAGGTGCCCATCTGGCTGGTCTTCGACGCCCCGACGGTCGCCTCCCTCGGCGAGCAGCTGGACGGTGCCCGTACCGGCCGGACCGCGCTGCGTGCCATGGAGCGCCCGGAGCGCATCCCGCTGTCGTTCGCGCAGCGACGGCTCTGGTTCATCAACCGATTCGACGGCCAGAGCGCCACGTACAACATGCCGATCTCGCTCCGGCTCACAGGACCGCTGAACCGCACCGCACTGGCCGAGGCACTGGGCGACCTCGTCGCCCGGCACGAGGCCCTGCGGACGGTCTTCCCCGAGGCCGACGGCGTGCCGTACCAGCGGATCCTGTCCGTCGACGAGGCGCACCCGTCACTGGACGTGGTGGAGACACGGCCCGAGGACCTGGACGCCCAGCTGGAGGCCGCGGTCCGGGTCGGCATCGACCTCACCACCGAGCTGCCGCTGCGCGTCCACCTGTACGCGCTCGGGGCGGAGGACCACGTCCTGCTCTTCGTGCTGCACCACATCGCCGGCGACGGCTGGTCGATGCGGCCGCTGGCGACCAACCTCGCGCAGGCCTACGAGGCCCGCTGCAAGGGACGGGCCCCGGAGTTCGCACCGCTTCCGGTGCAGAACGCGGACTACGCGCTGTGGCAGCTGGAGGTCATCGGCGACGAGGACGACCCGGACAGCATCTACTCCCAGCAGCTGAGGTACTGGCAGGAGAACCTCGCCGATCTGCCCGAGGAGCTGGCCCTCCCGGTCGACCGGCCGCGTCCGGCGGTGTCGAGCTACCGGGGCATGCCGGTGTACTTCCGGGTCGACCCGGACGTCCACGAGCGGCTGCTGGCGCTGGCCCAGGAGACGGGTGCGAGCCTGTACATGGTGCTGCAGGCGGCACTGGCCACGATGCTGCACCGGGTCGGGGCGGGCACCGACATCCCGATCGGCAGCGTGATCGCCAACCGCACCGACGAGGCACTCGACGAGATGGTCGGCTTCCTCACCAACATGCTGGTGCTGCGCACCGACACCTCGGGGCGGCCGACGTTCCGTGAGCTCGTGCACCGCGTGCGGGAGACCGACCTCACCGCCTACGACAACCAGGACGTCCCGTTCGAGCGGCTGGTCGAGGCGGTCAACCCGACGCGCTCGCTCGCCCGCCACCCGCTCTTCCAGGTCCTGCTCAACCTGCAGAACCTGCAGGACTACACGACCGAGATGCACGGCCTGGAGCTCAGCTCGTACGTCGTGGACCTCGGCGCCGCCCGGTTCGACCTGGGCTTCGGCTTCTCCGAGGAGTTCGATGCGCAGGGCCGGCCGGCCGGTCTGCAGGGCGACATCCAGTGCAGCACGGACCTCTTCGACCGGGACACGGCGGAGGGCTTCGCCGAGTACCTGGGCCGGGTGCTCCGATCCGCCGCCGGCGATCCGGACCAGCCGATCGACACCATCGACATGCTGCCCGCCGACCAGCGGCACCGGCTCCTGGCGGAGTACAACGACACCGCCGCCGAGGTGGCGGCCGCGCCGCTGCCGGAGCTGTTCAGCGCCCAGGCGGAGAGGACCCCGGACGCCCCCGCGGTGGTCCGCGGCAAGGAGAAGCTGACCTACGCCGAACTCGACGCCGCCGCCAACCGGCTCGCCCGCCTGCTGATCGCGGGCGGCACCGGGCCCGGCTCCCTGGTGGCGATCGCACTGCCCAGGACGCCGCTGCTGGTCACGGCCCTGCTCGCGGTGCTCAAGGCCGGTGCCGCGTACCTTCCCATCGATCCCACCAATCCCGCCGACCGCATCGCCTACGTGCTCGGCGACGCGGCCCCGACGGTGGTCCTGAGCGACGAGGCCACCTCGGCGGCCCTGCCGTCCGGCGCCGCGCCCGTCATCCGACTGGACCGGCCCGGGACCGCGCTGGAGCTGGCGGCCCACCCGAGCGGCCCCGTCACGGACACCGAGCGGCTCCGGCCGCTGTCGCCGCGCGACGCGGCGTACGTGATCTACACCTCGGGCTCGACCGGGCGGCCCAAGGGCGTCGTGATCGAGCACCGCTCGGTCAGCGACTACCTGGCACACACCACCCGCGAGTACGACGCGGCCCGCGGAGTGGCGCTGGTGCACTCGCCGGTGTCCTTCGACCTGACCGTCACCGGCCTGTACACCCCCCTGCTGGTCGGCGGCTGCGTCAACCTCGCCTCGCTCACCGAGCCCGAGCCGGGCGAGGCCGCCGGGCTGGCCGAGGCTCCGGCGACCTTCCTCAAGGCGACCCCGAGCCACCTGCCCCTGCTCAACGCCCTTCCGGCCGGCTACTCGCCCTCCGGCGAGCTGCTGCTCGGTGGTGAGGCGCTGCTCGGCGCGGTGCTGCGGGAGTGGCGCGAACTGCACCCCGACGTGACGGTGCGCAACGTGTACGGTCCGACCGAGGCGACGGTGAACTGCGCCGAGTACCGGATCGCCCCCGGCGAGCCGGTGCCCGACGGCCCGGTGCCGATCGGCCGCCCGCAGGCGAACGCCCAGCTGTACGTGCTGGACGCGGGGCTCCAGCCGGTGCCCGAGGGCGTGCCCGGCGACCTCTACCTCGCCGGCGAGGGGCTGGCGCGCGGTTACCTGAACCAGCCGGCGCTGACCGCGGAACGCTTCGTGCCCAACCCCTTCGGGGCACCCGGAAGCCGGATGTACCGCAGCGGCGACGTCGCCAAGTGGAACCGCTCCGGCGAGCTGGTGTACGTCGGCCGCAGCGACGACCAGGTCAAGCTGCGCGGATTCCGGATCGAACTGGGTGAGGTCGAGGTCGCGCTGGCCTCCCACCCGGCGGTCCGCGCCGCCACGGTGATCGTCCGTGAGGACCAGCCCGGCGACCAGCGCCTGGTGGGCTACGTCGTGCCGGCGGCCGAGGCGCCGACGGCCGCGGAGCTGTCCGCGCACCTGTCCGGCCGGCTGCCCGAGTACATGGTTCCGCAGCTGTTCGTGACCATCGACCGGATCCCGCTGACCGCGCACGGGAAGATCGACCGGAAGGCACTTCCGGCTCCCGTCCACCGCCCGGACTCCCAGGCCCCCGCCGCCGCGCGCTCGCCGCAGGAGGAGATCCTCTGCCACCTGTTCGCGGACATGCTCGGGGTCCCGGACGTCGGGGTGCACGACAACTTCTTCGAACTGGGCGGGCACTCCCTGCTCGCCACCCGGCTGATCAGCCGGATCCGCACCGCGTTCGGGTTGGAGCTGCCGATCCGCGCCGTCTTCGAGGCGCCGACCGTGGCCAGGCTGGCCGCTCAGCTCGGCACGGCCGGGGCGGGCCGTCGGGCGCTGGCTCCGATGCCGCGTCCGGACGAGCTCCCGCTGTCCTTCGCCCAGCGGCGACTGTGGTTCCTCAACCGCTTCGACCAGCAGGCCGGTTCGGCGTACAACCTGCCGATCGTGCTGCGATTCACCGGCACCCTCGACCGGGAGGCGCTCTCCGCGGCCCTGCAGGACCTGCTGGAGCGTCACGAGGTCTTCCGCACCGTGTTCGCCGAGTGGAACGGCGTGCCCGTCCAGCGGGTGCGGGCCACCGACGAGGCCGTGCTGCGCCTGGACGTCACCCGGACCACCGAGGAGCAGCTGGCCGACGCGGTCGCCGCCGAGATCAGCCGCGGCTTCGACCTCGCCGAGGAGATCCCGCTCCGGGCCCGGCTGTTCGCCGTCGCCAAGGACGTGCACGTCCTCACGGTCACCATGCACCACATCGCCGCCGACGGTTGGTCGCTGGCGCCCCTGCTGGCCGACCTCGCCACCGCCTACCGGGCCCGGAGCGCGGGTCAGGAGGCCGACTGGCAGCCGCTGCCCGTGCAGTACGCCGACTACGCGCTCTGGCAGCGCGAGGTGCTCGGGGACGAGGCCGACGAGGACAGCCAGATCTCCCAGCAGCTGCGCTACTGGGAGCAGGCCCTCGCCGGGCTTCCCGAGGAGCTCGGTCTGCCGACCGACCGACCCCGGCCGGCCGTGGCGAGCTACCGGGGTGCGCGGATCACGATCGAGATTCCCGCCGACGTCCACCGGCGGGTGAACGACCTGGCCCGCACCCGGCAGGCGAGCGTCTACATGGTGCTCCAGGCGGGTCTGGCCGCCCTGTTGTCCCGGCTGGGCGGCGGCGAGGACATTCCCATCGGCAGCCTGATCGCCGGCCGCACCGACGAGGCGCTCGACGATCTGGTCGGCTTCTTCGTCAACACGCTGGTGCTGCGCACCGACGTCTCCGGCGACCCGACCTTCACCGAACTGCTCGACCGGGTCCGTGCCACCGGCCTGAGCGCGTACGCCCACCAGGACCTGCCGTTCGAGCGGCTCGTGGAGGCGCTCAACCCCAGCCGGTCGATGGCTCGCCACCCGCTGTTCCAGGTGGCCCTCAACCTGCAGAACGCCGCCCAGGCCGACTGGGCCATGGGCCTGCCCGGTCTGGAGGTGGAGCCGGAGGCCTTCGACCTGGAGACGGAGAAGTTCGACCTCTCGTTCACCTTCGCCGAGCACCGCACCGAGGACGGTGCGGCGGCCGGCATCATCGGAACGGCGAGCTACGCCGTCGACCTGTTCGACCGTGACCGCGTGGAGGCACTGGGCGCCCGGCTGGTCCGGCTGCTCACCGCCGCGGTGGAGCGGCCGGACCTCCCGATCGGCGAGCTGGAACTGCTGGACGCCGCGGAGCTCGCGGCCGTCCGCACCGCCGGGACCGGCCCGCGTCGGACGTCGCCGGCCGAGGACGTCGACGTCCTGCTCGGCCGTCGCGCGGCGGACGTGCCGGACGCCCTCGCCGTCCGCGCCGGCGACGTGTCACTGACCTTCCGGGAGCTGGATGAACAGGTCACCCGGCTCGCCCGGCACCTGGTCGCGCTCGGTGCGGCTCCCGGCGAGCTGGTCGCCGTCGCCCTGCCGCGCGGTGCCGAACTGCTGGTGACCCTGCTGGCGGTGCTCCGGTCGGGCGCGGCCTACCTGCCGCTCGACCCCGGCCTCCCGGCGGAGCGGCTCCAGTACACCGTCGCCGACGCCCGGCCGACGCTGACGGTGACCTCCACCACCGTGCAGGAACCGCCGGTGGGCGGCGCCGTCGTCCTGCTGGACGACGAGCGGACCCGGGCGGTCCTGGCGGAGCTGTCGGGCCGGGACTGGACGGACGGCGAGCGCCGGACCCCGGTGCACGCCGAGCACCCCGCCTACGTCATCTACACGTCCGGCTCCACGGGGCGGCCCAAGGGTGTCGTGGTCCCGCGCCGCGGGCTGGCCAACTTCCTGCACGACATGGCCGGCCGGTTCCCGCTGACCCCCGAGGACCGGTGGCTGGCGGTGACCACGGTGTCCTTCGACATCGCCGCCCTGGAGCTCTACCTCCCGCTCGCGGCCGGCGCGGCGGTGGTCCTCGCCGACCGGGAGACCGTGCGCGAGCCCTCGGCCCTGCTCGGACTGGCGGCCGAGTCGGGAGTCACGGTCCTGCAGGCGACCCCGTCGCTGTGGCAGGCGCTGGCCGACCACGACGCCACGGCCCTGCGCAGTCTGCGCAAGCTGGTCGGCGGCGAGGCGCTGCCACCGGAGCTGGCCGACCGGTTGGCCGCCGAGGGCGGTCGGGTCACCAATCTCTACGGGCCCACCGAGACCACGATCTGGTCGACGGCCGCAGAGCTCGAGACGGGTGCTCCGCACATCGGCGGCCCGATCACCGACACCGACGTCCACATCCTGGACGGACGGCTCCGCCCGGTCCCACCGGGCGTGCCCGGTGAGCTGTACATCGCCGGGGCGGGCGTGGCCCAGGGCTACCTGGGGCGTCCGGGCCTGACGGCGGAGCGGTTCGTCGCCAGCCCGTTCGCCGGTGGCGCCCGGATGTACCGGACCGGCGACCTGGCCCGCTGGGGCCGGGGGGCGAGGCTGGAGTACCTGGGCCGGGTCGACCACCAGGTCAAGCTGCGTGGTTTCCGGATCGAGCCGGGCGAGATCGAGGCCGTGCTGGCGCGTCACCAGGACGTCGCCCGCGCCGTGGTGGTGCTGCGCGAGGACCGGCCCGGGGACCAGCGGCTGGTGGCGTACGTGGTGCCGGCGGTCGGCCGGCCGGTGGACGCCGCCGCGCTGCGCCGGTGGGCCGCAGCGGACCTGCCGGACTACATGGTCCCGTCGGTCGTCGTCGGTCTGGACGCGCTGCCGATGACGCCCAACGGCAAGCTGGACCGCCGGGCGCTGCCCGTACCGGCCGACAGCGCCGCCGGTGAGGTCGTGGCACCGCGCTCGCCGCGCGAGGAGATCATGGCCGGCCTGTTCGCCGAGGCGCTCGGGCTGGCGGTGGTCTCCGTCGAGGACGGATTCTTCGACCTCGGCGGCCACTCACTGATGGCCACCCGCCTCGTGAGCCGGATCCGGACCGTGTTCGGGGTGGAACTCGCGATCCGCACGCTGTTCGAGAACCCGACCGTCGCAGGACTGGTCGAGCACCTGGACTCGGCCGACCGGGCCCGCCCGGCCCTTCGGCCGCAGCCGCGCCCGGACGCCGTGCCGCTGTCCTTCGCC
This sequence comes from Kitasatospora sp. NPDC001539, assembly GCF_040298565.1. Lineage (NCBI taxonomy): Bacteria > Bacillati > Actinomycetota > Actinomycetes > Kitasatosporales > Streptomycetaceae > Kitasatospora > Kitasatospora sp. NPDC001539. The sequence continues at coordinate 17,515 of NZ_JBEPAK010000041.1, forward strand.
CAGCGCCGGATGTGGTTCCTGCACCGGTTGGAGGGCCCGAGCGCGACCTACAACATGCCGTTCGTCGTCCGGCTCTCCGGTCACCTCGACCTGGAGGCGCTGAAGGCGGCGCTCCAGGACGTCGTCGCCCGGCACGAGAGCCTGCGCACGGTCTTCCCGGAGATCGACGGCCTGCCCCGGCAGGTGGTGCTCGGAACGGACGAGGCGCGGATCGAGCTGACCTGCCGCCAGGTTGCTGAGGACGGGTTGGAGGAGGCGACCGCCGCCGCCGTGCGCACGGCGTTCGACCTGACCGCTGAGCCGCCGGTCGCGGCGACCCTGCTCACGCTGTCCCCGACCGAGCACGTCTTCGTCCTGGTCGTGCACCACATCGCGGGCGACGGTTGGTCGCTCGGCCCCCTGGCCGCCGACGTCTCGCAGGCGTACACCGCCCGGCACGCCGGCCGGGCGCCGCAGTGGGAGCCGCTGCCGGTGCAGTACGCCGACTACACGCTGTGGCAGCGGCAGCTGCTCGGCGACGAGTCCGACCCCGACAGCCTGTTCTCCGGGCAGGTCGCCTACTGGAAGGAGTCCCTCGCCGACCTGCCGGACCTGCTGAACCTGCCGACCGACCGGCCGCGTCCGTCGGTGGCCAGCTACCGAGGGGGGCGTCTGCCGATCGAGCTGGGCGCCGAGCTGCACGCCGCGGTGCGGTCGCTGGCGAAGCGGGAGGGCGCGAGCACCTTCATGGTGCTCCAGGCCGCGGTCGCGGCGCTGCTCGGCAAGCTCGGCGGCGGCCACGACATCCCGCTCGGCAGCCCCATCGCGGGCCGCACCGACGAGGCGCTCGACCACCTGGTCGGCTTCTTCGTCAACACCCTGGTGCTGCGCAACGACCTGAGCGGGAACCCGTCGTTCGCCGAACTGATCGGCAGGGCCCGGGAGACCGCGCTGGCGGCGTACGCCCACCAGGACGTCCCGTTCGACCACCTGGTGGAGGTGCTCCGACCGGACCGCTCCGCCGGGCACCAGCCGCTGTTCCAGGTGATGCTGGCGCTGCAGAACGCCACGGCCGCCGCCGACGTCGAACTGCCCGGCCTGACCCTCAGCTCGGAGGACGGCTTCACCGGGGCTTCCCGCTTCGATCTGTTCCTCAGCTTCTCCGAGCAGTTCGAGGGGGCCGGCGGGACGCCCGCGGGCATCAACGGGTTCATCGAGTACAGCGCCGACCTGTTCGACCCCGCGACGGTCACCGCCCTGGTGGTGCGGTTGGAGCGGCTCCTGACCGCGGTGTCGGCGGACCCCGCGGTGCCGATCGGCTCGATCGACATCCTCGGGGACGACGAGCGGCAGACCGTCCTGCGACAGTGGAACGACACCGCGACGGACCGCCTGCCGACCGGCGTGACCACCCGGTTCGCCGCCCAGGTCGCCCGCACGCCGGACGCGGTCGCGGTGTCGAGCGACGAGCGGGAGCTGACCTACCGCGAGCTGGACGACGAGTCCGACCGGCTGGCGCGCCGCCTGGTGGCGGCCGGCGTCCGGGCCGAGGACCGGGTCGCGCTGTTCCAGGAGCGCTCCGCGGCACTGGTGGTGTCGATCCTGGCGGTGCTCAAGGCCGGTGCGGCCTACGTGCCGATCGACCCGCGCTACCCGGCCTCCCGCCGCAGCCACATCATGAGCGACAGCCGGGTCTCCGTCCTGCTGACGGACACCACCTCTCCGGCGCTGGAGTGCGAGCACGACGCCGCGGTCCTGGTGGTGGACGCCGGGACGGACCCGGAGGTCCTGGACGTCCGGCTGCCCGCGGTGGTGCACCCCGAGCAGTTGGCGTACGTGATGTACACCTCCGGCTCGACGGGTGTGCCGAAGGGCGTGGGGATCACCCACGCCGACGTGACCGCACTCGCCTCGGACCGGGCCTTCCGTCCGCAGGCCCACCGCCGGGTGCTGCTCCACTCCCCGCAGGCGTTCGACGCGTCCACCTACGAGCTGTGGGTGCCGCTGCTGAACGGCGGCCGGGCCGTGGTGGCCCCCCGGGGCGACCTCGACCTGGCGACCCTCGCCCGGGTCATCGAGGAGAACCGGATCACCGGTCTGTGGATGACCGCGGGTCTGTTCCGGCTCGCCGCCGAGGAGTCCCCGGAGTGCTTCGCGGGCGTGGCCGAGGTGTGGACCGGCGGCGACGTGGTACCGGCCGAAGCCGTGCGACGGGTCATGGCGGCCTGCCCGCAGATCGTGGTGGTCGACGGCTACGGCCCGACCGAGACGACCACGTTCGCCACCACCTTCCGGGTGGAGGACGCCCGGAGGGTCCCCGCCCAGATCCCGATCGGGCGACCGCTGGACGACATGCGGGTCTACGTCCTGGACGAGGCACTGCGGCCCGTCCCCGCCGGGGTCGCCGGCGAACTGTACATCGCCGGTGCGGGTCTGGCCCGCGGCTACCAGGCCCGGCCGGGCCTGACCGCCGAGCGGTTCGTGGCGGACCCGCACGGCCCGGCGGGCAGCCGGATGTACCGGGTCGGCGACCTGGTGCGCTGGAACGCCGACGGCGCGGTCGAGTTCATCGGCCGGGCCGACGACCAGGTCAAGATCCGCGGCTTCCGGATAGAGCTCGGCGAGATCGAGGCGGCTCTGGCCGCCCACCCGGACGTCGCCCAGGCGGCCGTCCTGGTGCGCGAGGACCGTCCGGGCGACCGTCAACTGGTGGCCTACGTCGTGCCGGGCACGGAGCCGGGCACGGCCGGGACGGCCGCGGACAACGGCACCGCCGGCGAGCAGATCGAGCAGTGGCAGGAGCTCTACGCCGAGTTGTACGGCGCGGAGCGGCCGGAGGAGTTCGGCGAGGACTTCAGCGGCTGGGCGAGCAGCTACACCGGCGAGGACATCCCGCTGGAGGAGATGCGCGAGTGGCGGGACGCCACCGTGGAGCGCATCCGCTCGCTGCGGCCGCGCCGGGTGCTGGAGATCGGCGTCGGCAGCGGTCTGCTGCTGGCGAAGCTCGCCGGCGACTGCGAGGCGTACTGGGGCATCGACTTCTCCGCGGAGGCGATCGCCGTGCTGCGGCGACAGGTCGAGGCCCAGCCCGAGATGGCCGGCAAGGTCCGGCTTGAGATCGGCGCCGCGCACGAACTGGACGCCCTGCCGCGGGAGTTCTTCGACACCGTGGTCATCAACTCGGTGGCGCAGTACTTCCCCAGCGCCGCCTACCTGACCGATGTGCTCGCGTCGCTGTCGCGTCTGCTGGTGCCGGGCGGCGCCGTCTTCCTGGGCGACCAGCGCAACCTGCGGACCCAGCGGAGCTTCCAGACGGCGGTCGGACTGCTGCAGTGGAACGGCCGGCAGACACCTGCCGAGCTCTCCCGTTCGATCGAACAGACGATCATGATGGAGAAGGAACTCCTCGTCGACCCGGAGTACTTCGCGGCGCTGCCCGGGCTCATCCCGGCGTTCGAGGCCGTGGACGTCCGGGTCAAGCGGGGCCGCAGCGACACCGAGCTGACCCGCCACCGCTTCGACGTGGTCCTGCGGACGGCTCCCGCCGGGAGTCGCTCGCTCGCCGACCTGCCGCGGCTGCGGTACGGCGTGGAGGTCCTGAACCTGGAGGACTTGGAGCGCCGGATCGCGGCCGGTGACGGCCTGCCGGTCCGGGTGACCGGTGTCCCGGACGCACGGCTGGCCGGCGAGCAGGCGGCCCTCCTGGCCCTGGCCGACGGACGGCCGGTCGACGAGGCGCTGGCCGCGCTGACCGGCCCCGAGGAGCGCGGCGTCCATCCCGAGGCGCTGCACGAACTGGCCGCACGGTGCGGGCAGCCGGTCGTCGTCACGTACGCCCAGGGTGCACCCGGGCGGCTGGACGCGGTGTTCGGCGTCGGCGAGGAGGCCGTCTCGGAGTCGTACCTGCCGGGCACCCGGCAGGACGCCGCGGCGCACGTCAACAACCCGCTGGGCTCCCGGCGGCTCGGCGAACTGGTCAGCTCCGTCCGCTCGTTCGCCGAGCAGCGGCTGCCCGAGTACATGGTGCCGAACGCGTTCGTCGCGTTGGACGCCCTGCCGACCACGGTGAACGGCAAGCTGGACCGTCGCGCGCTGCCCGCGCCCGACTTCTCCAGCGCGTCCACCGGTCGGGCACCGCGCACGGAGTTGGAGGCGCGGGTCTGCGCGATCATGGCCGACGTCCTCGCCCTGCCGTCGGTGGGCATCGACGACAACTTCTTCGACCTGGGCGGCGACAGCATCATGTCGATCCAGTTCGTCAGTCGCGCGAGGCGGGCCGGGCTGCTGATCGGCACGCGCGACGTGTTCCGGTACAAGACCGTCGCCGAACTGGCAGCGGTGGTCCGGCCGGCCGACGGCCCGGCATCCGCCGCGACCGACGAGCCGGAGACCGGCGACGTCCCGCTGCTGCCGATCGTGCACTGGCTGCGGGAGAACGGCGGCCCGGTCGAGGGCTTCAACCAGTCCCGGATCGTCCCGGCACCGGCGGGAGCCACCCTGCCCCTGCTGGAGCAGGCGCTGCAGGCACTGATCGACCGGCACGGCGCCCTGCGGATGCGGTTGGACCGCACCGGCGGGCAGTGGCGGCTGAACGTGCCCGAGACCGGGGCGGTCCGTGCGGGCGACGTGCTGCTCCGCGTGGACGCGGCCGGTCTGGACGACGAGGCGCTCGAAGCCGTGATCGTCGAGCACCGCGACGCGGCGATGGCCAGGCTGGCCCCGGACGACGGCATCATGCTGCAGGCCGTGTGGTTCGACGCCGGTCAGGGCCGGAGCGGCCGTCTCCTGCTGATGGTGCACCACCTCTCCGTCGACGGCGTCTCGTGGCGGGTCCTCCTGCCCGACCTGTTCGAGGCCTACGAGGCGGCCGAGCAGGGCAGGCCCATCGCGCTCGACCCGGTCGGCACCTCACTGCGCGGCTGGGCGACCCGGTTGCACGAGCTCGCGGCCGAACGCCGGAGCGAGCTCGAGCTCTGGGAGGAGATGGTGCGGGAACCGGAGCCGCTGCTCGGCCTCCGGCCGCTCGACCCCTCCCGCGACACCGTCGACGCGACGCGCTTCGTGCATGTCCGGTTGCCCGCCGACCTCAGCACCTCGCTGCTGGCTGACGTGCCGCGGGCCATCCACGCCGGTGTCGACGACGTCCTGCTCACGGGCCTGACGCTGGCGCTCGCCCAGTGGCGTGCCAAGTGGCGTGGCACGCACCGCGAGGACGTGCTCCTCGCGGTGGAGAGCCACGGCCGGCACGACGTCCTCGAGGGCGTCGACCTGACCCGGACCGTCGGCTGGCTGACCGCCATGTACCCGGTGCGGATCGACCTCGCCGGGGTGGACACCACCCAGGCCCTGGCCGGCGGACCGGCCACCGCCCGCGCCGCCAAGGAGGTCAAGGAGCAGCTGCGGCGGATCCCGGACCACGGTCTGGGCTACGGCCTGCTGCGCTATCTGGACCCCGAGGCGTCCGAGCGGCTGGCCGGCGGCGCCGAGCCCCAACTGGCCTTCAACTACTTCGGCCGCTTCACGGCACCGGAGGGCGAGCCGGCACCGGTCGCGTCCGAGCCGGCCTTCGAGACCGGCCGGTACGACGGCGGCGCGGACGGCCGACGACCGTTCGCCCACGCGCTGGAGGTCAACGCGCGGACGGACGACTTCGCCGCCGGTTCCTCGCTGAGCTGCATGTGGACCTGGCCGGACGGGCTCTTCACCGACGAGGAGGTCCTGGAGCTCTGCGAGGGCTGGGTCGCGGCACTGCGCGTGCTGGCCGACCAGCTGCGGCGCCCCGGCAACGCCGGGCGCACGCCGTCCGACCTGCCGCTGGTCGACCTGTCCCAGCGGCAGATCGAGCGGTTGGAGGCGGACCTGCCGGGCCTGTCGGACGTGCTGCCGCTGACTCCGCTGCAGGAGGGGCTGCTCTTCCACGCCCGGTACGACGAAGGCGACACCGACCCGTACACCGTCCAGTTCCTCTGGGCACTGGACGGCCAGGTCGACCGGGACGCCTTGCGGGCGGCGGCGACCGCCCTGCTGCGCCGCCACCCGAACCTCCGGGTGGCCTTCCGGCAGGACGATCTCGCCCGTCCGGTGCAGGTGGTCGTGGAGGATCCGGCACTGCCCTGGTACGAGCACGACCTGCGGGCGCTGGAGGGCGAGGCCCGCGACCGCGAGGTGGCCCGGATCATCGAGGAGGACCGCACCCGCCGCTTCGACCCGGCCCGTCCGCCACTGATCCGCTTCACGCTGATCCGGGTGGCCGAGGACACCTACCGCTTCCTGCTCACCAACCACCACATCCTGCTCGACGGATGGTCCATGCCGGTGGTCCTGGGCGAGCTGGGCGAGCTGTACACCACCGGCGGTGACGACCGGACGCTTCCGGTGCCGGCCGACTACCGCGGCTACCTGACCTGGCTCGCCGGGCAGGACCGCGCGGCGGCCGAGAACGCCTGGCGCACCGCGCTGGCCGGGCTGCAGGAGCCCCTCCTGCTCGCACCGTCGGCGGGGCAGCGGGCGGCGGTCACGCCGCACCGCCAGGTCGTCGAGGTCGACCAGCAGCTCAGCGCGACGCTCGCCGCACTGGCCCGCAGGCACGGATTGACCCTGGCCACACTGGTCCAGGGCGCCTGGGCCACGATGCTGAGCCGGCTGACCGGGCGGGACGACGTGGTGTTCGGCGCCACCGTGTCCGGCCGGCCGCCGGAGATCGCCGGTATCGAGACGATGGTCGGGCTCTTCATCAACACCCTGCCCGTCCGCGTGCGCCTGGAGCCGGCCGAGCCGGTGATCGCCCTGCTCGAGCGGATCCAGCGCCAGCAGTCCGAGCTGACGGAGCACTCGTACCTGCGGTTGTCCGACGTCCAGCGGCTCGCCGGCTTCGGTGAACTCTTCGACACCGCGACGGTGTTCGAGAACTACCCGGCACCGCCCCAGGGCCTGCACGACGAGCCCGGCGACGTGGGTGTCAGCGACGACCGGACGAGCGACGCCACGCACTACCCGCTGGCGCTGTGCGCCTCGATGCGCGGCCCGTCCCTGCGGCTGCGGGTGGACCACCGGCCCGACGTCTTCGACGAGGAGAGCGTGACCGGGCTGATCGACCAGCTCGTCGGCTGGCTGCGCGCTCTGGCCGAGGACCCGGACCAGCCGGTCGGCCTGATCGACCTGCTGGGCGCCGACCAGTTCGACCGGGTCGTCCGGCAGTTCAACGCCACCGAGCGGCCGGTACCGCCGCAGCGGTGGTCCGAGCTCGTCGCCGAGCGGGCGAGGTCGAACCCGGACCGGGCCGCGGTGGTCCACCAGGACGAGCGGCTCAGCTACGCGGAGCTCGACGAGCGGGCCAACCAGCTCGCCCGGCTGCTGGCCCGCCACGGCGCCGCCGAGCAGTCGCTGGTCGGACTGATGCTCGAGCGCACCCCGGACACGGTCGTCGCGGTCCTCGCGGTCGCCCGGGCCCGGGCCGCCTACCTGCCGGTGGACTCGCGCTACCCGGCCGACCGGCGCGCGTTCATCCTGGCCGACGCCCAGCCGTCGCTGGTCGTGACGACCTCCGCCACCGCACAGCTGCTGGCGGAGGTGGGGGCCGACGTACCCACGCTGGTCCTGGACGACCCGGAGGTGCGGGCGCAGTGGGCGGCGCAGCCCACCACGCCCCCGGTGCCGGCCGCCGAGCCGTCCCCGGACGACGCGGCGTACGTCATCTACACCTCGGGCACCACCGGCCGTCCCAAGGGCGTCGTGGTCACCCAGCGGGGCATCGGCAACCTGGCCGCCGCGCAGATCGAGCGGTTCGCGATCGACGCGGAGAGCAGGCTCCTGCAGTTCGCGTCGCCGAGCTTCGACGCCGCGGTGTCGGAGATCGTGACCAGCCTGGTGGCCGGTGCCACCCTGGTGCTCGCCCCGGCGGCCGAGCTGCTGCCCGGCCCGACGCTGACCGCGGTGATGGCCCGGCACGGGGTGACCCACGCCACCATCCCGCCCACGGTACTGGCCGCGATCTCGCCCGACGACCTGCCAGGGCTGCGCACCCTGGTGGTCGCCGGCGAGCCCTGCCCGCAGCACCTGGTCGAGCAGTGGGCGCCGCGACTGCGCATGATCAACGCCTACGGCCCCACCGAGACGACCGTCTGTGCCACCATGAGCGACCCGCTGTCCACGGCGGTCGCGGTCTCGATCGGCCGGCCGATCGCCAACACCTCGGTCTACGTGCTCGACGCACGGCTCCGGCCGGTGCCGACGGGCGTGGCGGGCGAGTTGTACGTGAGCGGTCCCGGTCTGGCACGCGGCTACCTGAACCGCACCGGCCTGACAGCGGAGCGGTTCGTGCCGAATCCGTTCGGCGCGCCGGGCAGCCGAATGTACCGCACCGGTGACCTGGCCAGCTGGACCCGCGACGGCCAGCTCGCCTACGTCGGCCGGGCCGACCAGCAGCTCAAGCTCCGCGGCTTCCGGATCGAGCCGGGCGAGATCGAGTCGGTGCTCCTCGACCACCCGGACGTGGCCCAGGCGGCCGTCGTCCTGCGGGAGACGAGCCAGGGCGGCCGTCGGCTGGTGGCGTACGTGGTACCGCGCGACGGTGCCGGGACCGACTCGATGGTGCTGCGCAAGCACGTCTCGGGGCAGGTGCCCGACTACATGGTGCCCTCCGCGTTCGTGTCGCTCGCGGCGCTGCCGGTCAGCCCGAACGGGAAGCTCGACCGTTCGGCGCTGCCCGCGCCGGACGCCGAGGGCAGCCTGCGCACGGGGGCGCCCCGGACACCCCGCGAGGAGGTGCTGTGCGGTCTGTTCGCGGAGTCCCTCAAGGTCCGCCGGGTCGGGATCGAGGACAGCTTCTTCGATCTCGGTGGTGACTCGCTGATGGCGGCGGCGCTGGTCAGCCGGGTGAACCTCACCTTCGGCACCAAGATCAGCATCGCGGCGCTGTTCGACGGTCCGACCGTCGAGAGCCTCGCCGAGCTGCTGGCCACGGGAGCGGAGAGCGATCCGATGGACGTGCTGCTCCCCCTGCGGAGCACCGGTACGGCCGAGCCCATCTTCTGCCTCCCGCCCGCGGGCGGTCTGAGCTGGAGTTACGCGGGTCTGCTGCGCCACATCGACCCGGAGCACCCGGTCTACGCGCTGCAGGCGCGCGGCCTGGCCAGGGACGAGGCACTGCCCGAGTCGCTGGACGCGATGGCGGAGGACTACCTGGAGCAGATCCGGGCGGTCCAGCCGCACGGCCCCTACCACCTGGCGGGCTGGTCACTCGGCGGCATCCTCGGCCACCTGATCGCCACCCGGCTGCAGGAGGCGGGAGAGCGGGTCGCGACACTGGCCGTCCTGGACGCCTACCCGGTGACCAACCAGCACGAGGTGGTCGAGGAGCGGCCGGAGGACGTCCTGCGGCAGCTGCTGGCCTACCTGGGCCACGACCTCACCGAACTGGGCGAGGACCCACTGGACTACGCCCGGGCCCGCAGCCTGTTCGACGACGGTGACAGCGCCATCGCCGGCTTGGAGGAGCGCCACATCGAGGCGCTGGCCCGGGTGGGCACCAACATCGCGCGGATCACCCGGGACTTCGGCCTGGACCGGTTCCGCGGTGACCTGCTGATGTTCGTCGCCGCAGTGGGCAAGGAGGGTTCGGCGAACACGCCGGCCCTGTGGGAGCCGTACGTCGAGGGACGGGTGATCAGGCACGACCTCGCCTTCACCCACAACGACCTGACGACGGCCGCCGCCTGGGCGGAGATCGGTCCGCTGCTCGCGCAGTCGCTCCGCGACGCCCGCGGGAGCCGGGCCGCCACCGGGCAGTAGGCGGGTTCCAGGCCCGGACGACCGCCACCGCGGCGGCCGTCCGGGCCTTCGCCGTGCGCCGGGGCGGGGCGGCGCCCCGGAACCGGCCCGGCGCAGCGGAACAGCACACGTATTCAAGTCTTGGAAACGCCGACGACCACGGCCGCCGGCCGGGCCAGGATGGCGGTGTCCCTTCCATCGCCGCTGCCCGACCGGTGCCCGATCCCGCGCGGTCGGCAGGACGACGTATCCACGTCCCGGACAACCGACCCGCTGGCGCGACTGGACGACGACGGGAGCCGGCACTCCCTGTGGCCGGTGTTCACCGAGATCACCGCCGGCGGGACGACCGCAACCCTAGGCTCTTGGGAGAAACCATGCTCAACGCCGTACAGCTCGCGCCCCCGGAGGTCACCTTCACGGTCTCCCCGGCGGAAGCGGTGGAGATCAGCCGGATCGCCGATCGGCTGCAGTCGGTCTCGGACGAGGTCGACGACGATGCCTGGGTAGCCGCCGCCCGAAGCTCCTGGGAGTTCCTGCCCGGCGGCTACCGGCGACGCGTCCGCGAGTTCCGCCGCGACTCCGGACCGGCCGGCGTCATGGTGGTGCGCGGACTTCCGGTGGACGACTCCCGGCTGCCGAACACCCCGTCGGTCGCCGGGTCCGTGCAGCGGACCACCACCGGGCCGGCCGCGCTGCTGATGATGACGGCCTGCGGTCTCGGCGATCCCGCCGCCTTCCTGGCGGAGAAGTCCGGCGCGCTGGTCCAGGACGTCGTCCCCGTGCCGGGCCGGGAGGACTTCCAGGGCAACGCCGGGTCGGTGGACCTGATGATGCACAACGAGAACGCCTTCCACCCGCACCGCCCGGACTACGTGATGCTGCTCTGCCTCCGCCCGGACCACGACCGCGTCGCCGGGCTCCGTACCGCCTCGATCCGGGAAGCACTGCCCCTGCTGTCCGACCGGACCCGGCAGGCCCTCGCCCGCCCCGAGTTCAACACCCAGCCCCCGCCGTCCTTCGGCTCGGCCGGCGCCGGCGCCCCGGAACTCCCGGTACTGACCGGCGAGTCGGCCGATCCGGACGTCCGGGTCGACTTCGCCGCCACGACCGGACTGACCCCCTCGGCCCGTGCGGCCCTCACCGAGCTGTCCCTGGCCCTCGACGAAGTCGCCCGCACCGTCCGGCTGTTGCCCGGCGACCTGGCGATCGTCGACAACCACGTGACCCTGCACGGCCGGACGGCCTTCCAGCCCCGCTACGACGGCCGGGACCGCTGGCTCCAGCGGACCTTCGTCCTGGCCGACCTGCGCCGATCGCGCGACCACCGGCCCGGCGACGGCTACGTGCTGGAGCGGTAGGGCCCGCCCCAGTCGTCATCCCGGCAGCCGTCCGGGGTTCACCCAGGAGAAGGAGAGCACAGCAGATGCAGCAAGCGCCCGGGACGGCGGAGAACCCGCAGCCCTCGCCCGCCGAAGACGACGGCGTTCCCGTCTTCCAGCTGATCGACCCCGGGCTGGTCCAGGACCAGTACGGGTTCTTCGCCGATCTGCGCGCCAAGTCGCGCGTGTGGTGGGCCGAACTGCCGGACGGCACACGCTGGCTGGTCCCCACCCGCTACGAGGACATCCGCCTGGCCCACCTCGACCCCCTCCTGCGCCAGAAGCCGGACCCGGAGGACGACCCGGTCACCGATGAGGAGGGCGGCATCTGGCGCATCTACAACGAGCACCCCGTGGTGTCCGACCCGCCGAAGCACACCCGCCTGCGCAAGCTCCTCAGCGGGGCCTTCACCGCCCGCCAGACCGAACGCCTGCGCCCGCGCGTGGAAGAGACCGTGGAAGAACTCCTGGACGGCCTCGCCCGACAGGCTGCCGACGGCGCTCCGGTGGACCTCATGGAGGGCCTCGCGTGGCCGCTTCCGCTGGTCCTGATCTGCGAGTTGCTCGGCGTCCCGGAGGAGCGCCGCGACGTCTTCCACGACTGGTCCCGCAACGCCCGCGACTTCACCGGAGGCGCTACCCACGAGGGCCGCGAGGACATCGCCTACCGCATCATCGACGTCATCAAGGACCTCATCGAGGAACGGCGCACCACCCCCACCGACGACCTGCTCGGCCAGATGGTGCAGGCCCGCGATGCCGACGAGGGCAAGCTCAGCGAGATGGAGCTCATCTCCACCGCCTTCATCGTCCTGCTCGCCGGCTTCGAGACCAGCGTCGGCCTGATCGGCAACGGCGTGAACGCGCTGCTCCTCAACCCCGCGCAGCGGGCCCTGGTCGAGAACGACCCGACGCTCGTCCCCGGGGCCGTCGAGGAGTTCCTCCGCTTCGACCCGTCGCTCTTCCTCACCAACGTCCGCATCGCCGGAGGACCCACCACCGTCGCGGGCGTCGACATCCGCAAGGGCCAGCCGGTCCTGCTCTCGCTCGGCGCCGCCAACCGCGACCCCGAGCAGTTCCCCGACCCGGACGAGCTGGACGTCACCCGCAACGCCACCGGACACCTCGCCTTCGGCTACGGCATCCACCACTGCATGGGCGCGCCGCTCGCCCGCATGGAGGCGGCCGTCGCCATCGGCCGGCTCCTCCAGCGCTTCCCCGACATGCGCCACGCCGAGGGCCCGGACGTGCCCTACATCCCCAACCCCATCGCCCGCACGCCGCTGAAGCTGCTGGTGCACCTGAACTGACGACCGGCACGGGCCGGGCCGCCACCGCGCGATGCGCGGGCGGCCCGGCCCTCACCGCCGCACCTGGACGCCCGGGTGGGCTGCCCGGTGGCTCAGCCATGCGGCGGCCGGCGCACCCCGCCGTGCCTCGGCGCGCCGGTGAGGGCCGACCCGCTCCCTCGGGATCCCGTCGAGCAGGACGTCACGCGGCGCCGGATCCGCCGGCGCCGTCCCGCCCGGGCGGACAGGCCGGGCACCCGGCGGTCGTCCGGTGGTATTCCCAGGTGGCGGCGCCGAGCGCGGGGCCCCACAGCATCCAGCTCGCGTAGAACGTCAACGGGACCCACGGACGCAACCCGAAGTCGTCGGTGGGCTTCCGCGGGCCGAAGTAGTGCCGCACCCCCGACATGAACGCCGCCGGACCCACCTGGGCCAGCAGAGCCGTACTGAAGCAGGCCGGCCCCAGCACCAGCACGCGTGGCACGCGGGAGCCGCCGACGGCCGGGACCCATCGTGGGAAGACCCGCCCCCAGGGCCGTACCAGCGCCAGCGACAGCACGGACCCGACCAGCGCCGGCACCACGGGCACCCAGCCGCCGCGGATGCCGTGGATCAGCTCGGGCCGGGTGATCCCGAGGTCGCTGCCGCACTCCCATGCGAGCTTGACGACCGGATAGGGCAGGGACAGCGCGACCGCCGCGTAGCCGCTCCACGCCGGCGCCCGCAGGCGGCCGTCCGGCGCCGGGCGTCCGCACCCCGCACAGGTCTCCACCCCGTGTGCCGCGTTCCGCGTGACGGCCGAGGCCGTCAGAGCGGCCGAACCGAGCGCCAGGAAACGGACCGCGAAACGACCCGCGTCGCCGCCGGGAGCCTCCGGGGCCGCCGGGCCGATCGCGCGGCGGAAGACCGCCCCCAACACGTCGAAGAGCACGGGGCTGCCGCCCTGGGCGAGTCCCACGGCGGCGCCGAGCGCCCCGAGCTCGGCGATCCGGCGCCGGTGCCGGGAAGCCACCGGGTCCGGCACCAGAGCAGCACCGAGCGCCAGCGCCCCGACGACGGACGCACCGCGCACCAGCCGCTCGCCCGGATGACGGACGGCCCCGCCACCACGGCGGCGGGCGAGCGTGCTCGCCAGGAGCGTCGCGGCGCAACCGGCCATCGCCAGCGCCGTCCGGGCCCGCGGCCGTCCCCGACGGTGCCCTGCGGATCGGGGACCGGGGACGCCGCCGGCCCAATCGCTCGTCGCCATGCCAGCTCCCCGCCCGTGCCACCTGAGTCCCGTGCACCCTAGGAGTCCGCGGGGCCGGCGCGGAAGTCCGCTTCGAAGATTCGAAAGCTGCACGGCCCGGCACCCCGGGCCGGCACCGGGTGACGCGCACTCAATTATTCGAAACGGCCTCGGCCCGTCGCGCTCGGGCGGGCCAGGATGGTGCAGCCCGTCGAGTGCCGCGGCCCCGCCGGGTATCCCGCAGCCCGCACGAAACGGCGGAGAACATGCCCGACATGACCGACGCGCTGCTCGCCGGCGCCACCCCTGACCTGTCCGATCCCCGCCGGTACACCGAGGACGGAATCGAGGAGGTCTGGAGCACGCTCCGCAGGACCCGGCCGGTCTTCCTGACCCGGCGCCCCAGGTCCACCGACTTCTGGTCCGTCCTGAGCCATGACCTGGCGACACAGGTCCTCAAGGACAGCGCCACCTTCTCGTCCACCGGCGGGATGCGGCTCGACGCCGACCCGGTGGCCAACGCGGCCGCCGCCGGGAAGATGCTCATCGTCACCGACCCGCCTCGGCACGGCGGAATCCGCCGGGTCATCAACTCCGCTTTCACGCCGCGGATGGTGAAGCGGCTGACGGACAACATCCGGCTGACCGCCGGCCAGGTGATCGACGCCGCGCTCGATCAGGGCGACGTCGACTTCACCCAGGTCGCCGCGCGCCTCCCGGTGTCGGTCATCGCCGACATGCTCGGTGTGCCCAGGGCGGACTGGGACTTCATGCTGAAGCTCACCATGATCGCTTTCGGCGCCGACGAAGCGGCCGACACGGACCGGAACTCCGTCGCCGAGGCGCACACCGAACTCCTGGTCTACTACGACGACCTGTTGCGCCAGCGACGGCGCGACCCCCAGGACGACATCGTCAGCGCCCTGGCGCACGGCCTGGTGGACGGCGAACCCCTCACGGACGAGGAGATCCTGCTCAACTGCAACGGGCTCATCTCCGGCGGCAACGAGACGACCCGCCACGCCACCGTCGGCGGGCTGCTCGCGTTCATCCGGCACCCGGAGCAATGGGACCTGCTGCGGACGGATCCCGGTCTGATCCCCTCCGCCGTGCAGGAGATCCTGCGGTTCACCAGTCCCGCCCTGCACGTCCTGCGCACGGCACGGCAGGAGGCGGTCCTCGACGGCCAGGTGATCCGTCCCGGCGACCAGGTCGCGGTGTGGCTGCCGGCGGCCAACCGGGACGAAGCGGTGTTCACGGAGCCCGACCACTTCGACATCACCCGCTCCCCCAACCGGCACCTGGCCTTCGCCCAGGGCACCCACTTCTGCCTCGGATCGGCCTTGGCCACCAGCGAACTCTCCATCTTCTTCGAAGAGTTCACATCCCGCGTGGCCACCGCCACGCTCCGGGGCGCGCCGAAGCGAATGGAATCCAACCTGATCTGGGGCTTCACCTCGATGCCGCTCACCCTGACCAGGCGCAGCGCACCCTGATCCGCCACCGGGCCGACCCCACGATCCGCCCCCTCCCCCTCGAGAGGGAGGCGGATGCTCCGATCGACGGATGTGACCGGCGCGGCTGACGGCGAGGCTTGACGCGCATATGCATTCCGAACGTACGGAGGTCACGGTGGCTGTTCCTACGAGCTCGAAGGTAGGAGGCTCCCGGCCACGGACCACGAGCCCGGGGCGGATGTCATGGAGGCGGCGCTGGCCCAGCTGGGCACCCACGGCAGCCGCCGCATGGGCCGGCCTCTACGCCGCCGTCGAGGTCGCCTGGGCGATGACGGGCACCACCGTGCAATGGAAGGAACACGCCGCGTATGCCCCCGGGGTCCAGCTCCTCCTCGCGGCCCTCGCCCTCCTGGCCGGCGGTGCCTGCCTGGCCACCACCCGGAGGCTCGCCAAGCCCGGCCGGGTCGCCGTGGCGGCGGCGCTCGTCGTGGCGCTCCCGGTACTCCTCGTGGGGATGACCGGCCTGCCGCTCTACTTCGTGACACTGGTGACGTTCTCCGGGGTCGAGAGCGCCACCGGCTTGGCCCAGGTGCTGCTGAACACGATCGGGGCAGGGCTCCTGCTGCTCGTGGGCCTGTCGCACCGCCGGCTGCAGCGCGGCGACTGCCCGCGCTGCGGCAGGCCGCACGACGGAGCCGGCGACGGTCCGCTGGCCCACCCGGCCGCCTCCAGGGCCACGAGGCGGACCCGCGTCACGGTGTACCTGCTCATGTGCGGACTCCTGCCGTGGGCGGGGCTCAAGAGCATCTGGACGCTCGGCGGCGACGCGCTCGGCGTCTCGGCCGACGACTGGCAGAAAGCAGCGAGCGCCGGCGCGTCCGGGACGGCGAAGGCGACCGCGTCGGCGGGGATCGACATCACCGTGCTGGCCGCGATGCTCGGGGTCTTCCTGCTGCTGGGGCTGCTCTACGTGTGGGGACAGGTGTTCCCCCGCTGGACGCTGTTCCTGTCCGGACGGCGCGTCCCGCGCATGCTGCCGTTGGTCCCTGCCTGGCTGACCGGCATCCCGCTGGCGATGTACGGGGTCGTGCTCAACGTTCTGGCCGCGCTCATCGCCATCGGCGTGGTGCCCGCGTTCAAACCGATCGGGCCGTTCACCACCACGTCGCAGATGACGTGGATGGTCGAGTTCGGCGGCCTGGCGTTCGGCGGCCTGGGCATCGGCCTCATCGTGGCCGCCCGCTCCTACGCCGCCCGCACCCGCCCCATCTGCGCCAGCGCCCTGGAAGCGCGACCCGAGTAGCCGCCCTCCCCGGGAGGGCGACTGCGCTTCCCGGGGAAGGCGGGGTGCAGGCGCAGACCACCCACCGGAACGCGGGCCCCGTCGCCCCACCGCCGAGCAGGACGTCGCTCCCCGCCGGGCCACGACCCCGCCGCAGGGGCCTCTCACCAAGGAGGGACCGTGCCCACGACCCGACGGTGCCGCCTGCTCGGCTTCGTCGCGCTCCTCCTCCTGGCGGCTCTGGTCACCCCGGCACTGTTCGACGGAACCGCCAGGGCGGACACCACATCTGCGTCGAAGCAGCTGTTCCTGCACGTCATCGGCCACCACCCCGTGTACCGGGTGGTCATCAACCTGCGGACTTCGCTTTCGCACCGGCCGGCCTGATCTCGGCCCGCTCGGGGTGCCCGGGGCCTGGTTCGGACCGGACCGGCACCGGACCGGCACCGGACCGGCACCGGACCGTACGCTACGGGCGCTGCGGCCGGTCCGCCCCCGGGAGAGCGGCCCCCACCGGCTCGGGCCGGACCCGCCGGAGGGCCGGTCCCACCGATGGGACCGGCCTCCTCGGCTGTCGCTCCGGCCGCCGGGGACGGGCGGCGGACAGCGGCTAGAAGCGTTCGCAGTCCGCGAGGGGCGCGTCGAGGACGCCTTCGCGGGCGATGATGTAGCCGAGGTGGCCGCGGCTCCGGCTGCCGAGGAGTTCGCTGGCCTTCTGGATGTGGCTGGAGACGGTGCGGGTGCTCATGCCGAGGCGGGAGGCGATGGCCTCGTCGGTGTAGCCGTTGACCATCAGCCGCAGGACGTTCTGCCGGGTGCGGTCGGTGAGCAGCGGCGGGCGGTGGTGGCCCTCGAGGTAGGTGACCGGCTCGGCGCGGTCCCACATCAGTTCGTAGATCTTGATCAGGTACTCGACCAGCGGCGGCAGTTCGATGAGCATCGCGGCGGCCTCGCGGTCGGCGCCGGCCGGGATGAAGACGGTCGAGCGGTCGCAGATGATCATCCGGTCGAAGACCTCGTTCAGGGTGCGCACCTGGGCGCCGCGGGCCGTCACCTGCTCGATGTAGGCGAGCGTCGGACCGTGCGAGCGCACGGTGTGCTGGTAGAGGGTGCGTTGGCGGACCCCGCGGTCGGCCAGGGCGAGGTCGCGCGGCAGCGCGTCGGCCAGGTGGTCGGCGCTGCGGCCGCCGCCGGGCTGGGCGGTGCGCAGTTCCTCGGCGCAGGCGGCGACGGCCTTCTCCAGCGCCGGGTTGATCTCCTCGCCGGCCAGCAGGCGGATCGGTAACCGGGCCTGCCGCATGACGTCGTGGTAGGCGTGGTCGGCGGCGGCGAAGGCGGTGCGCACCTCGGCGATCCGCTCCTGCTGGGCCAGTACGGCGAGTTCGAGCGGCCGGGTCAGGCAGGTGAGGGCGAGGTCGGGCGGCACGGCCGCCAGCCGGTGGTCGGATCCGGGCAGGACGCGCAGCAGGCCCATGGCGAGCAGGCACTCGGGTGCCTCCCCGTCGGCGCCGCCCTCGGCGAGCGCCGTCCGGTAGAACTCGAGGCCGGTGTCACAGAGTTGGGGTGTACCCATTTCGGTGCTGCTGTCCTGGGATCTGCACATCTGCACGTCCTTCCGGCTTCGGCATTGCGAATTCACGAATGCCCGGACCGGCAACAGCCGGACCTCCGAAAGGGCAGGATGGAGTCACCTGCCGACCGGACGCATCCCCCCGGGCCACGACTGCCGAGAGTGTACGCCCAATGGGCGCGGAATTCAGCGGTCCCGGCGGAGGCGGACCGCGCCCGGAGGCGGGGGCCGACAGCGGCGGCGAGCGCGACCGTATCCAGCCGCGGTAACGGGCGGATGGACGCCGCATTTCACCTGTCGGGCCGTCAGGGCGGCTCGGACGGACGGCCCGCGGACGACCGCGCACGGATCGCCCGGCGGATCGCCCGGCGAATTGCCCCGACGGGCCGCCCCACGGACCGCCCCCACGGACCGCTCGACGGACGGAGGCCCCCTTGTTGCGAGCTGATCCCGACCCTCCGCGCTCCCCGGTGGACCCGGCCGGGCTGGTGGACCCGGCCGAGCTGGTGGACCAGCGACTGGTGCGGCAGCTGGCGGAGGCCGCCGCCGCGCAGGTCGGCTCCGGGGCGGTTCGGCTGCTGGGTGACGGCGGGCTGCTCCAGGCGCTCGCCAAGCAGCTGATCGAGCGCGCCCTGGAGGTCGAGTTCCAGGAGCACCTGCACGGCCCGCGCGGCCTCGACGGGGGCCCCGCGGCGGCCGCCGCGCACGCCTCCGCGGACGCCCCTGCCGACACCCGCGACGCCGACCCCACGGACCGCCCCGGGGCCCCGGCCCGCGCCGACACCCGCACGGAGACCCGTACGGACCCCCGCACGGACGCGCGTACGGACCCCCGCACGGAAGCCCCCGCCGGCACGCCCGGCCGGGCCCGCCCGGGCACCCGGACCGACGCCGCGGCCCGCGCCGAGGTGAACGCCCGCAACGGGGCCCGGTCCAGACGGCTTCTCACCGAGGTCGGGCCGGTGGAGGTGCGGGTGCCCCGGGACCGGGACGGCAGCTTCGCCCCCCGGACCGTGCGTCCCCG
>NZ_JBEPAK010000042.1:0-36307 GCF_040298565.1 Kitasatospora sp. NPDC001539
TCCACGCCCTGCGGCGGAACGTCAACCTGAAGATCCTGCTCTTCAACAACCGGATCTACGGCCTGACCAAGGGCCAGTACTCGCCCACCAGCGAGGTCGGCAAGATCACCAAGTCCACGCCGATGGGCTCGCTGGACGCGCCGTTCAACCCGCTGTCGCTGGCCCTGGGCGCGGAGGCCACCTTCGTGGCGCGCACCATCGACTCCGACCGCCAGCACCTCCAGTCGGTGCTGCGGGCGGCGGCGGAGCACGAGGGCACGGCGCTGGTGGAGATCTACCAGAACTGCAACATCTTCAACGACGGCGCCTTCGAGGTGCTGAAGGAGCCCGGCACCCGGGACGAGGCGCTGATCCGGCTGGAGCACGGCCGGCCGATCCGCTTCGGCGCGGACGCGGCCAACGGCGTCTTCCGGGCGCCGGACGGCGAACTCTTCACCGCCGCGGTCACGCCGGACAACGAGGCGGCGCTGCTGGTGCACGACGCCCACGCGGCGAGCCCCGCCACCGCCTTCGCGCTCTCCCGGATCGCCGACGCGGACACCCTGCACCACACGCCGATCGGCGTGCTGCGGGACGTCGCGCGGCCGGTCTACGACGAGCTGATGGCGGACCAGCTGGCCACCGCCGCAGCCCACCGGGGGCCCGGCGACCTGGCGACGCTGCTGGCGGGCAACGACACCTGGACGGTGGACTGACCGACCGGAAGCCCGACGCGTCGGCGCCCCCGTCCAAGGACCGGACGGGGGCGCCGTTGCGTGTGGGGCGCCGCCTGCGGCGCGGTCGCGCCTTCCGCGGTCACCGCTTCGGCCCGGTCACTGCTGCGCGGCGTTCACCGGCCCGTTCGCCGCCGGGCCCACCGGCTCGCCGTGATCGCGGCCGTGATCACTGCTTCACCCATTCGACCAGCTCGATCGGCACCCCGTTCGGGTCGGTGACCTGGAACAGCTTCTCGCCCCACGGTTCCTCGCGCAGCGGCAGGGTGATCTCGACGCCCTCGCCGCGCAGCCGCCGCTCCTGCGCGGCGATGTCCTCGACGACGAACGCCAGGGTCACCCCGTCCGCGGTCCGGTGCCGCTGCTCCTCGGGCAGGACCTCCAGTCCGCGCCGCAGGTAGACGACGTTCACCCCGCCGTCCGGGTGGCCGAGGGAGACGAAGCCGTCGGCGGACATCTGCTCCTGGTAGCGGAAGTGCCGCTGGAGGAAGGCGGCGGAGGCGGTGACGTCCTCGACGGTCAGGGAGACGGCGGTGCTGGTGATCTGCATGGGCGGAGCCCTCTCTTCAGTGCGCGCATTTATCCCGTACGACGTACACTGTACATCGTACGGAGAATCGTGCCAAGGGTCGGCGAGTACCTCTCGGTGAAGAACTTCCGGCGAGCGCCGGTCGGCGGGTGTCCGTCTCATGGCGGTGCCCCGCCGATGGGGGCGGGGCACCGCTCGGTGACGGGAGGCGTCAGAAGACGCAGGGGATCCCGCCGTCGGACTCGGCGTCGA
This sequence comes from Kitasatospora sp. NPDC001539, assembly GCF_040298565.1. Classification (NCBI taxonomy): domain Bacteria; kingdom Bacillati; phylum Actinomycetota; class Actinomycetes; order Kitasatosporales; family Streptomycetaceae; genus Kitasatospora; species Kitasatospora sp. NPDC001539. Next base: position 1,495 of record NZ_JBEPAK010000042.1, read on the forward strand.
CGGACGGGCCCTGGACGGGGAGGTTGGCGGCCGGGTCGCCGGTGGCGGGTGCGGTCGGGGCGGCCGGCTTGTCGGTGGCGGCTCCGCTGAAGGAGGTGCCGAGGGTGACCACCACGTGGTCGGCGCCGACCGAGGCGGATTCGGTGGCGGTGACGCCGTAGCGGGCGGCGATCCGGTCCGCGGCGTCCTTGGCGTCCTTGCCGTGGACCACGGTGGTGGTCTTCGGCCTGGTGGCCGCCGGGCCCGTCCGACCGGCCTTGAACCCCATGTCGGTCAGGGCCTTGGCCTCGGCGGTGGAGGAGACGCCGGCGGCAGTGGAGGCGTTGAAGACGTCCACGGTGACGGAGGCCGCGGTGGTGGTCGGCGTGGCGCTGGTGGACGCGGCCGAGGGCGCGGGGGTCCGGGCGGGCTCCGCGCCGGGGGTGTCGCCGGGAGCCGGAGCGGGGGCGGCCGCGTCGGCGTAGCCGAACAGCTGCTTGACCACCTTCTGGATCTTGGCCGGCGTGACCAGGTTGACGTCCTGGCCGTTGCGGGTGCCGAAGCCGTCGAAGGTGAGGGTGTTGAACTCGACGTTGCCGCCGGTCAGGGCCGGGGCCTGCTGGGCGAAGTCGAGGACGTTCCACTGGTTGTCGATGACCAGGTCCTTCTGGACGACGCCGAACAGGCCGTTGAGCTTGCCGATGTCGCTGATGACGCCGTCCTGCTTCAGCTTGTGCACGACGGAGGAGATGAAGGCCTGCTGGCGGTGGGTGCGGGCGAAGTCGCCGGTGTTGCCCTTGCCGTCGTCCAGGTTGTGGCGCTGGCGGACGAAGGCGAGTGCCTGGGAGGCGTTGAGCTTGTTGATGCCCTTGTGGAAGTCGGCGCCGGAGCCCTGGCCCTCCATGGCCGGGTCCTTGGTGTCGTGGGTCAGGCAGACCTCGATCGGCTCGACGGCCTTGGCGATGTCGTAGAAGCCCATCAGGTTGACCTCGGCGATGTGGTCCACCGGCTGGTCGAGGAACTTCTGCACCGTCCGGATGGTGGCGGCCCGCCCGGCGTCGCGGCCGGCCTTCTCCAGGTCGGCGCCCTTGAGGCCCTTGGCCTGGAGGGTCGGGTTCGCCTTCTCCTTGGCGATCCCGTAGGCCTCCTTGATCTTGTGCATGCCCTGCTGGGTGCCGTCCCCGTTGTAGGTCATGACGTAGTCGTCGCGCGGGATGGAGACCGCCTGCACCTTGCCGCCGCCGGCCGGTATGTGCAGCAGGATCAGCGAGTTGGTGTTGTAGCCGCCGACGTCGGAGCTGTGGCCGGCGTGCAGTTCGTCCTGGACGAACTCGGGCGGCAGGTCGGTGCCGTCCATGTTCTTGCGGCTGTCCAGGCCGATCAGCAGCAGGTTGACCGAGTTGTCCAGGTGCTTGGGCGCGTCCTTCTTGGTCTCGGTGATCGCGTTGGACGTGGTCATGCCGTCGGTCAGGGAGGTGTACTCGTACCAGACCACGCCGCTGGCGGCGAACACCGCGAAACCGGCCGTGCAGGCCACCGCCCGGGCCGCGACCAGCGCCGGGGAGCTCCGGCGGACGGAACCGCCCCCGGCGGCCCTGCGGGCGTCGGCCCGGCCGCCGTCCGGCTGTGCGGGCTGCTGCTCAGGCATGCTGCCTCCTCCGGTCCGCGGCCGCCCGGACCGCGATCACCAGCAGGGCCGCGGCGGCGGCCTGCGCCATCACCGGGAAGCCGTTCACCACCCACTTCGCCGAGCCGGTGGCCAGTCCGCTGCCGCGGTACTTGGCGCCGTCCGCCGCCAGTTCGGCCACGGCCGTGACGCCCAGCACCACCGGCGGCGAGGCGGCGAGCACCCACCACCAGCCCCGGCGGGTGCTGAGTCCGGCGGCCAGGGCCGTCCCGAGCACCGCGCACACCGCGAAGGCGATGCCCATGCCGGGCCCGGACAGCTCGTCCGCCACCGCGCCGACCAGCGGGAGTCCTACGGCCGCCACGGCGGGCAGGGTCGGCCCGCCGGAGAAGGGGCGCCGGGGGCGGGTGGGGCCTCCGGCCGTCCGCCGCCGTGCACCCTGGTCGGGCGACCGTCCTCGTTGCCCCGCCACGTACTCACCCCCGGTGTTCCCCGTGATCGGCGCGCCGTGTCGGCGCCTGCGCCGCCCGGTCGCTGTGGGAGAGCGGTTGCGGCGCTGCCAGTACGGGACGCTGGTGCCAGGCCGGCCGGTTCCCGTGCGCCCGGTGGGCCGGGTGCTGATCGGGGTCAGCCGGTCGTCTTCTGATGTCGCTACGGACCTCTGATGTGCTCTACAGCGGTGTAGAACTCATCCGCAGCATAGAGCACACCAGTTCGGCCCCGCCGCTCCCGTGGGCGGGGCCGGCCCCTACACTGCACCGGGCAGTTTTCGACGGGGCCGGCGAGTGCGCGGGCGGAGGAGGGGGCGGGCGTGGTGAGCGCGGGCGGAACGGGGCGGCCGGAGAAGCGGAAGGCGATCAGCCGGGCCGCGACGGCGGTGTTCGGGCGCGAGGGGTACGTCCGCGCCAGCATGGACGCGATCGCGGCGGAGGCCGGGGTGTCCAAGCGGACCGTCTACAACCACTTCGCCGACAAGGAGACCCTCTTCCTGACGGTGGCGCTGCAGGACTCCGCCGAACTGGCCCAGGCGATCAGCAGGTTGACGGCAAAACACCTGGGCCGGGTGGTGGACCTGCGGCAGGGCCTGGTGGACTTCGCGGTCGAGCGGGCACTCGCCGTCCTCGCGACCGGGGAACGCGGGGCGCTCGGCCGGGCGATCCGCGCCGAGGTGGCCAACATCCCGGCGGACGTGCTGGAGGCCTGGCTCGAGGCCGGACCGGAGGCCGTCCAGCGGGACCTCGCCGGGCACCTCGCCGCGCTCGCCGGACGCGGCCTGCTGACCGTCGGTGAACCGGCCCTGGCTGCCGAGCAGTTCACCCTGCTGACCTTCCACGGCGTTGCGGAGCGCTCCTTCTGGGGTGCCCTGCCGGTGGCCGAGGAGGAGGTCCGGCGGATCGCCGGGGAGGGCGTGGACGCGTTCCTCAGGCTCTACGGCGTCTGACGGCGCGGCGCGCGGAGAGTGCACCGGCGCACCGTGCGATGAGGGCAGGGGCCCGGCCACCGGAAGGGGGGCGGCGCCCGGCGCCGCCCCCGGCCCGCGGGTCACTTCCAGTTGATGCCCTTGCCCAGGGTGTACGGGTCGGCCCAGTACTCGGCGCCGGCCACCTTGGTCGCCTGCGGCGCCAGGGCCAGCACGCAGGAGGTGATGGACTGGCCGTTGGTGAAGCCCTTGGGGAAGGAGGGGTGCGGGCACTTGTCGAAGGTGCCGATGAGCATCACCTCGCTGGCCTCCGAGCCGTCCGGCAGCGTGCCCTTCATCTGGGTCAGGCTGGAGAACGACAGGTCGGTGCTGCCGACGTTGGTGACCTTGAACCGGACGTAGTACGGCACCATGCCCGCCGCCTTGTCGCCCAGCTTGAGCGGGGCGAGGTCAGCCGGGTCGCCCTTGTCGATCGAGGTGACGGCGAGCGAGACGGTGCCCTTGGTGCTGCCCGAGCTGAAGGGGATGGTGACGGCGTCGCCGATCTTCACGGTGGTGCCGGGCGCCGGGGTGGAGCCGGCCGGTGCCGGGGCCGCCGTGCCGGTGGGCGCACCGGTCGGGGCGGCGGTGATGCCGCCGGTCGGAGCCGCCGCCGAGCTGGTGGGCGCGGCGGAGGAGGTGGCGGGCGCCTGGGTGGCGGGCGGCGTCGTCGCGGTGTCCGACGACGCGGCGTCGTCGTTGCAGGCGGTCAGCGTGAGCGCGCCGGCGGCGGCCAGGCCGACCAGGGCCAGGGCGCGGCGACTGCTGCGGATGTGCTTCATGTGACGTCCCCCGTCTTTGCGGGCCACCGTGGCGGCGGCCCTCCTGAGGGACGTTCATAGCGTGGCGCGCAGGCGGAGCGCCAGTTTTCCGGCCCGTCCTGACGGCGTCGTGACGAGCCTCACGCGACTTCGTGACAAGGGATGCCGAGTCGTGATCGACCGTTCTCGAACGGGTCGGCGCCCGGCCGGAACCGGCGGCGTGCGATTCTGGCCGGCATGTTCCCGGACACTGCGCAGATGATCGATCAGGCCGGTCGGCTGGTGGCCGACCGCTTCCCGGACGCGCGCGCCGTCCTGCTCGCGGGCTCCTCGGCGGCCGGGTGCGCCACCGCCACGAGCGACCTCGACCTCGCCGTCCTGGTCACCGACGGTGGCGAGACCTACCGGGAGACCGTCCGCTTCGAGGGCCGGCTCGCCGAACTCTTCGTCCACACCGAGGCCGGGCTCGCCGAGCTGTTCGCGGCCGACGCCGCCTCCCGCCGGGCGACCATGCAGAGCATGTATGCCACCGGTCTGCTGCTCGCCGACCCGTACGGCGCCGGTGCCCGGGCCCGTGCCCGGGCCGAGACCGACCTGCGCGAGGGGCCGCCCGCGCTGGACCGGGCGACGCTGGAGACCCTGCGGTACGGCCTGACCGACCAGGTGGACGACCTGGTGGACGCCCGGGACGCCGTCGAGCGCCTGGTCGTCGCCGGGGAGGTGCTGCGCGCTGCGGCCGACCTGCTCTGCGACCACCACCGCGCCTGGGTCGGCGGCGGCAAGTGGCTCCCGCGCCGACTGCTGGTGGCGGACCGGGAGTTGGGCGCCGCGCTGCTGGACGGCCACCGGCTGGTCTGCGGGTCGGGCCCGGTGGAGCCGCTGGCCGCGGCGGCGCGGCGGGTGCTGGAGCTGGTCGGCGGACCGCTGGCCGAGGGCTACCGGCGGACCTGGACGGGTGTCGTCCGGCGGGTGGTCTGAGGGCCGCTCCCGCCGGGCTGCGGCAGGCGTCGACGGCGGGCCCCCGGCCGGCGCCCATCGCAGCGGGGCCCGGAACAGGAAGTCGGCCGGAGCGACTTCCTGCTCCGCGCCGGTCAGTTCGCCGACCTGAGGGGCGTCAGCGGCACGGTGACCCGGCTCTCCCAGGCCTGTTCCAGCGCGCGCACGAAGGTTTCCGCAGGCTGGGCGCCGGACACCCCGAGCCGCCGGTCCAGGACGAAGAACGGTACGCCCGTCGCCCCCATCGCACCGGCCGTCGCCTCGTCCTCGCGCACGGCCTCCGCGTACGCCTCCGGGTCGGCCAGCACGGCTGCGGCCGCCTCGCCGTCCAGGCCCGCCTCGACGGCCAGCTCGACCAGCCGGCCTTCGCCGAACGCGGAACGCTCCTCGGCGAAGTTGGCCCGGTACAACGCGTCCAGCAGCTCCAACTGGCGGCCGTGCTCCCGGGCGAAGTGCAGCAGCCGGTGCATGTCGAAGGAGTTCGCCGCGTCGCGCCCGCCGGCCAGGTACGGCAGCCCCTCCCCGTGCGCGTTCTCCGCGATCCGGGCTTCCGCAGCCTCGGCCTGCTCCAGGCTCATGCCGTACTTGGCGGCCAGCAGCGGGATGACCGGCCGGGCCTCGCGCGGCGCGTGCGGGTCCAGCTCGAACGAGCGGTGGACGACCTCCACCTCGTCGCGGTGCGGAAAGGCCTCCAGGGCCTTCTCGAACCGGGCCTTGCCGATGTAGCACCACGGGCAGTTGATGTCGCTCCACACCTCGACGCGCACGGCGCGGTCCTCCTTCCAGCCCCACGCGGACCTCCCGCGCGGGCACCAGGCGAAACGCTCGCCTCCGCATGAATATTTCTCGTCCTGAAATATTCAGGTGCGGCAGGCGCGGCGCGCCGGGAGGATGGCAGGGGCGTGGCCGTGTCCGTCCGCCTCCGAGGTCCGCTTGCGGGAGTCGCCGTGCCCCTGTCCTTCGAGTTCGTCCGCCGCCTGGACGGCCTGGGCTACCGCTTCCGCGAGGACGGCGTGTTCAACGGCAGGCCGTCGTTCAAGCGGGTCGACCTGGACGTGTGGTGCCAGTGGCTGCCCGGACGCGGCTGGTGCACGGTCGGCGCCGACGGGATCGGCAACGGCTGGCCGCTGCTCGGCCGGACCGGGGAGGAGGAGCTCCCGCCCCTCGGGCCCTGGCGCAGCTGGAAGGCCGGCAAGTCCTACCTCTACGACCTCCGCCGCGTCGACGAGCCGGGCGGGTCGGGGTCGGGCGGGAGCCGGTCGAGCGGGTCGGGGCCGGACGGGACCGGGCCGAGCGGGTCGGGGCCGGACGGGACGGGGTCGGCGGCCTGACCGGTGGCGGGGTGCGCCGGTCGGCGGCGCCCGGGGCCGGCCGGCCATCCGCCGCGGTCCCCGCTGCGACGCCCCCCGGAAGGGCGGAGCAGGAAGTCGGCCCGGCCGACTTCCTGCTCCGGTGCGGGCGGGAGGGCCGCGCCCGACGGGCGAGCCGTCAGCAGGAGAGGTTGCCGCCGCCCACGTTCGTGCCGAGCACGCCGACGAACTTCTTGAACAGGTTGATCCGGTCGTTGCGCTGGTCCGGGTTCTTGCCGTTGCACTCCAGGTCGCCGTTGATGCTGCGGATGGTCTCGCCGAAGCCCCGGTTGTTGACGATGGCGTCGTGGCCGGTCATCGACCCGGCGCCCCGCTGGCTGTTCCAGAACCAGAGGCCGGTCTTCCAGGCGACGGCCGGGTCCTTCTCCACCCGGTACGGGTCGTGCAGCAGGTCGATGTGCAGGGCGTCGCCCGCGGCCTTGTAGTTGAAGTTCCAGCTGAGCTGCAGCGGCCCGCGGCCGTAGTAGGCGGAGCGCCCGGCCGGGCAGCCGTACGGCTGCGAGGTGTCGCAGTAGTGCGGGTAGTTGGCGGTGTTCTGCTCGACGACGTACTTGAGGCCGCCGGTCTCGTGGCCGACGTTGGCGAGGAAGGCCGCCGCCTCGCGCCTGCGGGTGGCGGTGTCACCGGTGTTCGTGAAGCCGGGGTAGGCGCTCAGGGCGTCGGTCAGGCCCCTGTACGTGTAGAAGGGGTTCCGGCTCGGGAACATCTGGTTGAACTGCGCCTCGCTGACCACGAATGATCCGGCCGCAGCCGCCTGGGTGGCCGTCGGTCCGGCCAGGACGAGGGTGCTGAGAAGGGCGGCCGCGGCCGCCGTGGACAGTGCGCGGGAGAGCTTCATCGTTCCTCAACTGGCTTGGAGGCGACGGCACTTCGCCGACAGTGCTTCGCTCTCGAAGCACCGGGGCCATCGTGCTGGGCGGCAGCTCTGTCGTGAACACTTCTAAGGTCTAAACCACTCGTACGGGTGGTATTCGGCGGCAGCCCGCGCGGCCGGTGCCCCGGCCGACCCCCTCGGCGGCGAACTCGCCCCCGCCGTAAGGCCCTTCGGCGGCTTCGTGCCGGGGCTGCCCGGCCAACCCGCCCCCGGCCAACCCGCCCCCGGCCAACCCGCCCCCGGCTACCCCATCCCCGGCAGCGGCTCCTGCTCCACCTCGAACCGCGCGACCCGCTCCGCCGGATCGCGGCACTCCGGCCCCAGCCGCAGCATCCGCGACTCCGGGTCGTGCAGCGGCCGGTGGCAGCGGCGGCAGGTGACCCGGGCCCGCAGGGCCTGGGCGGTGTCCGTACCGGGGAGCGGCTCAGGGCTGGTCATGGGGAGACGGTAGCCGCCGGGGCGATCCGGTGCCCGCGCATCCGCCGAGGACGGACCGCCGGGCGCGGACGTGAAAGGATTCGTTCCATGGCCACGGACCGCAGCAGCGCAGGAGACCCGGCGCGCACCCTCGCCCTGCTCTGGGGGCTGACCGCGGAGGAGAAGCCCGGCCGGCGCGGCCCGAAGCAGGCCCGTTCGACCGGCGAGATCGCCGCCGCCGCGATCGCCCTGGCCGACGCCGAGGGCGTGGACGCCGTCACCATGCGCAGGGTCGCCCAGGAGCTGGGGCTCTCCCCGATGGCGCTCTACACCTACGTCCCCGGCAAGGCCGAGCTGCTCGACCTGATGCTGGACACGGTCTACGCCACGATGCCCCGCAGCACCCCGGCCGACCAGGGCTGGCGGGCCAGGGTCACCGCCGTCGCGGACGACAACCGGGCCCTGTTCGCCGCCCACCCCTGGGTCGCCGCCGTCTCCACCAGCCGCCCGCCGCTCGGCCCCGGCCTGATGGCCAAGTACGAGTACGAGCTGCGCGCCTTCGAGGGCACCGGGCTGTCGGACGTCGAGCTGGACGCGGCGCTGACCCACCTGCTCGGCTTCGTCCAGACCTGCGCCCGGATGGCCGCCGACGAGCGCGCCGCCCAGCAGGACAGCGCGCTGACCGACGAGCAGTGGTGGAGGGCCAACGCCGAGCTGCTCGCCCGGGTCTTCGACCCCGAGCGCTACCCGGTCGCCGCCCGCGTCGGCGCCGCCGCCGGCCAGGCGCACGGCGGCGCGTACAGCCCGGAGCACGCGTACGCCTTCGGGCTCGGCCGGGTGCTGGACGGGCTGGCAGCACTGGTCGAGGCGCGCTAGCCCAGGGGCGGTGGCCGTCCCCGCACCCCCCTGATCAGGTCCGGAGTCCAGTGATCAGGACCGGTGTCCGCGTAATGTCATGACCAAAATCCGGAAACGGAGATGACAGGCCGCCCTCCCGCCGGTTACCGTCGCCTGGATACATCGCGCGCGCGGGAGGGCACTCGGCCATGCCACAGACAACCCAGCAGGACAGCGGCCGAGGCCTCTGGTACGGCATGGCGGCCTACGGCATCTGGGGGCTCTTCCCGCTGTTCTGGCCGCTGCTGGAGCCCGGCGCCGCCGACGACATCCTGGCCAACCGGATGGTCTGGTCCCTGGTCGCCGTAATCCTGATGCTGGTCGCCCAGCGGCACTGGAGCTGGATACGCCCGCTGCTGCGCCAGCCCCGCCGCGTCGCCATGCTGGCGGGCGCGGCCACGGTGATCTCCGTCAACTGGGGCGTCTACATCTGGGCCGTCAACAACGGCCACGTGGTGGAGACCAGCCTCGGCTACTTCATCAACCCGCTGGTGACCATCGCCTTCGGCGTCCTGGTGCTCAAGGAGCGGCTGCGCGGCGCCCAGTGGACGGCCGTCGGCATCGGCGCCGCCGCCGTCGCCGTGCTGACCGTGGCGTACGGGCGGCTGCCCTGGATCGCGCTCGTCCTGGCGCTCTCCTTCGCCACCTACGGCCTGCTGAAGAAGCAGGTCGGGCTGAGCGGGTTGGAGAGCCTGGCCGCGGAGAGCGCCTTCATGTTCCCCTTCGCCCTCGGCTACCTGGTCTACCTGGAGTTCAGCGGCCGCGGCACCTTCGGGCACACGGTGCCCGGCTCGTACGGCTGGGGGCACTCGGCCCTGCTGATGCTCAGCGGTGTGATCACCGCGATCCCGCTGCTGTTCTTCGGCGCGGCGGCCGTGCGGGTGCCGCTGACCGTGCTCGGGCTGCTGCAGTACCTCGCGCCGGTGTTCCAGTTCCTGATCGGCGTCGCGGTCTTCCACGAGTCGATGCCGCCCGCGCGCTGGGCCGGCTTCGCGCTGGTCTGGGCCGCGCTCGCGCTGCTCACCTGGGACGCGCTGCGGCAGGTGCGGGCCGACCGCGCCGGGCGGGCCGCGCTCCGTCCGCAGCCCGCCCCGGCCCAGCCGGAAACCGTCAGGCGCTGATGTCCCGGCTGGTGAACCGCGACCAGGCCGCCGAGCCGAACACGGCCACGTAGGCGGCCTGCAGGCCGAGGTCCTTCAGCACGCCGTCCCAGTACATCGGCTCCCGCAACAGGTCGGAGAAGCTCATCCAGTAGTGGGTGAAGAGGAACGGCCGGATCGCGTCCAGCTGCGGAAAGGAGTCCAGGATCTGGACGGTGATCACCAGGCCGACGGTCGCGGCCATCGCCGCGATGCCGCTGCCGGTGAGGGTCGAGACGAACAGCCCGATCGCGACCAGTCCGGCCAGTGAGACCGCGACCACGGCGGCCACCAGCACCGCCCGCAGCAGCGCGTCGGCGAGGCCGATGGTGTCCCCGGAGATCAGCGTCACCTCGCCGAGCGGGAACAGCGCGGCGCCGGTGGCCAGCGCCGCCACCGCGACCGCGGCCGTCGCGGCCAGGCAGAACACCAGACCGGCGGTGAACTTGGCGGCCAGCAGCCTGGTCCGCCCGGCCGGGGCGACCAGCAGGTAGCGCAGCGTCCCGGTGGCGGCCTCGCCCGCGACGGAGTCCCCGGCCACCACGCCGACCGTCATCGGCAGGAAGACCGGCAGCGCCACGGCCAGCGCCGTGAACACCAGGAACAGCCCGTTCTGGGTCGTCTGCGCGATGAAGCTCGGACCGTCGCCCCCGTGCGGGCTGTCGGTGTTGAGCTTGACGATCACCCCGATCAGGATCGGCAGCACCGCCAGGATGCCCAGCAGCACCTTGGTGCGCAGCCGGCGGAAGGTCAGGTGCAGCTCGTTGCGGAACAGCGCCAGGAACCCGGCCGCGGTCTGCGGCCGGCGGCCGGCCACCGCCACCGCCTCAGCCTGCGACATCGAAGCCCTCCCCGGTCAGCGCCACGAAGGCGTCCTCCAACGTGCCCCGCTCCAGACCGAAGCCGTGCACCCGTACCCCGGCCCCGACCAGTGCCGCGCACAGCTCGGGCAGCACCTCCTCGCCCCGGGCGTCCAACTCGCCGTCCACCCGGCCCTCGCCGGGCACCAGCGAGCCCACCCGGTGCGCGGCCAGCACCTCGACGGCCCGTGCCACGTCCGGGGTGCGGACCACCAGCCGCCCCTGGGCCCGGGCGGCCAGCTCGGCGACGGTGCCCTGCACCACCAGCCGGCCCCGGGACATCACCGCGGCGTGGGTGCAGACCTGCTCGATCTCGTCCAGCAGGTGCGAGGAGAGGAACACCGTGGTGCCCTCCGCCGCGACCTCCCGCACCAGCGCCCGGATCTCCCGCATGCCCTGCGGATCCAGGCCGTTGGTCGGCTCGTCCAGCACCAGCAGCTCGCGCGGCTGCAGGAGCGCGGAGGCCAGGCCCAGGCGCTGCTTCATCCCCAGGGAGTAGGCGCGCGCCTTCTTCCCGGCCGCGGCGCTCAGCCCGACCCGCTCCAGCGCCGAGTCCACCCGCTGCCGGCGGGTGCGCGGGTCGGCGGTCGGGTCGGCGGAGTCGAAGCGGATCAGGTTGTCCCGTCCGGAGAGGAAGCCGTACAGCGCCGGGCCCTCGATCAGGGCGCCCACCCGGGGCAGCACCGTGGCGACGGACCGCGGCATCGACTCGCCGAGCACGGTGGCCGCACCGGAGGTGGGGGCGATCAGGCCCATCAGCATCCGGATGGTGGTGGTCTTCCCGGAGCCGTTGGGGCCGAGGAAGCCGAACACCGAGCCGCGCGGCACGGCCAGGTCCAGGCCGTCCACGGCGAGTTGGCCGCCCCGGAAGCGCTTGGTCAGGCCGTGGGTCCTGATCACGTCACCGGGGGAGGAGACGGCGGCGGCCGGAGTGGCTGCCGAGGAGCCGGCGGCGGCTGTGGTGGCTGCGGCGGAGTCGGCGGCGGACGCGGTGGGGCGAGGAGCGGGAGGAGCGGACGGAGCGGGGGCCGAGCGCGGTGCGGCGCCCGTGCCCCCACCCGACTCCGTAACGTCCCCCGTTACGGGAGTCCCGGTCATCCGTCAGTTCACCCCGGCGGCGTGCTGGAGGACCGGCAGGGTCACCGCGCCCGCGAAGACCCGGCCGTCGTCGGTGAGCAGGACGTTGACGACCTTGGTGCTGATCAGCGTGCCGCCGCCGACGGGCTTGCCGAGCGACTTGACCAGCGCCTGCGGGTCGAGCGGCCGGCCGTGGCGCTTGCCCTGGCCGCCGTCGCCCTTGGCGTCACCGGCCGGCGCCTCGACCGCACCGGGCAGCCGGGTGGAGACCACGGCCGTCCAGCCCTCGCCGACCACGTTCACGCCGCCGTGGTCGGCGGCGGCCCCGGCCGCGGGCGCCCCGGCTTTGCCGTCGTGGCCCTTGACCGCCTCGTCCGCCTTCCGCTCCGTCACCGCGGCGCCCTTGGGCACCGTGAAGTCGAAGGTCTTCGCGGCGGGCGCGGTGAAGGACACGTCGGTGAAGTGGACGTCCAGCACCGTGGAGCCGTCGGTGGACTTCACCACGACCGCGAGCGGCACGCCGTTGTCGGCGGCCACCGAGATCCGCACCTCGGCGACGGTCGAGCCGGACTGGGTCGGCTTGACGCTCAGCTGGTACGCGTTCTGCCCGGCCACCTTGGCCGTCCCGGCCACGGTGACCGAGGTGGTGCCGGCGCTCGCGCCGAGGAACTGCTTGGCGGCCTCCTGCGGCGTGGTCGGCACCCCGGCCAGCGGCGTACCGGTCCGCGGCGCGCCCGGCTGGTGCCCGGAGGCCGGACGCCCGGTCAGGTGGACCGCGCTGTTGGTCGAGCTGTCCCAGGCCCAGCTCTGGTCGCCGTTGTGGACCAGGGTGTAGCCCGCCCGGTCCTCCAGCAGGTCCACCCGCTGGCGGTCCGGCCCGTCCACCGCGACCCGCAGGGTCCGGTCCCCGCCGAGCAGGCCGAGCAGCTTGCTCTGGGGGTCCGCCGCGGAGCCGCTCTTGCCGTCGCCGTCGCCGCCGGCGCCGTGGCCGGACGCCGCCGCGGCGAGCCCGCCGGCCCCGCTCAGCAGCTGGGTGGGCAGCCCGAGGTCGGTGGAGACCGACACCGTCCCGGACAGGGCCTGGGCGTCGGAGCCGAGCGCCTTGGCCACCAGCTGCTCCGCCGAGAGGGCGGGCAGGTCGGGCGGGGAGTCGGCGGCCAGCGCGGGCACCAGCCCGATCCCGGTCGCGATCACCGCGGCCACGGCGAGCGGCACACCGGCCCGTGCCAGGGTGCGCCGCCGCGAACGGAACGGCACCCCGCCCTCGTGCTGCTCCCCCGCCGCCGTCTCATTGGTCATGGCGTCCTCAACTCCTCCGTGGATCCGTGCGATCGGCACTGCCCCTCCATTAGAGGTCGGCGCCGGCGCGCCGTCATCGCCCTGGAGGGGCAGATCGGGGTGAACCTGGTGGGTATCCCGACCCTGAGACGGCCTCAGGGTTGACTCCTCCGGACGTACGACACCTGGCGTAGGGTCGCGCCATGGACGGAACCGCCGTGGACGCAAGCAACACCCCGACCGCGAACGCGATGCGGCGCGCCCTGCGCCGCGCCCGTGACGGCGTCGCGCTCGACGTGACCGAGGCCGCCGTACTGCTCCAGGCCAGAGGCGACGACCTGCGCGACCTGTGCGCCGGTGCCGCCCGGGTGCGTGACGCCGGGCTGGAGGCGGCCGGACGCCCCGGCGTCATCACCTACTCCAAGAGCGTCTTCATCCCGCTCACCCGGCTCTGCCGCGACAAGTGCCACTACTGCACCTTCGCCACCGTCCCCGGCAAGCTGCGGCGGGCCGCGAAGGGCACGGTGGGGGCACCTCCCGGGCGGAGCCTGGGGGCGTTCATGTCCCCGGACGAAGTGCTGGAGATCGCCCGGCGCGGGGCCGAACTCGGCTGCAAGGAAGCCCTGATCACGCTCGGGGACAAGCCGGAGGACCGCTGGCCCGAGGCCCGCGAGTGGCTGGACGCGCACGGTTACGACGACACCATCGCCTACGTCCGGGCCATGTCCATCCGCATCCTGGAGGAGACCGGCCTGCTGCCGCACCTCAACCCCGGCGTGCTGAGCTGGACGGACTTCCAGCGGCTCAAGCCGGTCTCCGCCTCGATGGGCATGATGCTGGAGACCACCGCCACCCGCCTGTGGAGCGAGCCCGGCGGCCCGCACCACGGCTCCCCGGACAAGGAGCCGGCCGTGCGGCTGCGGGTGCTGGAGGACGCCGGCCGCAGCTCCGTCCCGTTCACCAGCGGGCTGCTGATCGGCATCGGCGAGACCTACCAGGAGCGCGCCGAGTCGCTGTTCGCGCTGCGCAGGGTGTCCCGGGCCTACCACGGCATCCAGGAGCTGATCCTGCAGAACTTCCGCGCCAAGCCGGACACCGCGATGCGCGGCATGCCCGACGCCGAACTCGACGAACTGGTGGCCACGGTGGCGGTGGCCCGGCACCTGCTGGGCCCGAGCGCGTGCCTCCAGGCGCCGCCGAACCTGGTCGACGGCGAGTACGAGCGGCTGATCGCGGCCGGCATCGACGACTGGGGCGGCGTCTCCCCGCTCACCCCGGACCACGTCAACCCCGAACGCCCCTGGCCGCAGATCGACCGGCTGGCCGAGCGCTCGGCCGCGGTCGGCTTCGAGCTGCGCGAACGCCTCGCCGTCTACCCCGAGTACGTGCTGCGCGGCGAACCCTGGCTGGACCCGCGGGTGCTGCCGCACGTGCGCGCCCTGGTCGACCCGGCCACCGGGCTGGCGAACCCGGACGCGGAGGTCCGGGGCCTGCCCTGGCAGGAGCCCGAGGACCTCCCCGAGGCGTACGGGCGCACCGACCTGCACGCCGCCATCGACACCGAGGGCCGCACCGGCGACCGCCGGGCCGACTTCGAGGACGTGTACGGCGACTGGGAGGTGCTGCGCGAGCAGGTGCTCGCCAAGGGCGCGCCCGAGCGCCTCGCGGGCGACCTGCGCGAGGCGCTGGCGGTGGCCGCCGACGACCCGACCCGGCTCACCGACGACCACGCGCTGGCCCTGTTCCACGCCGACGGCCCGGCCCTGGACGCACTGTGCCGGATCGCCGACGACGTCCGGCGGGACGCGGTGGGGGACGAGGTCACCTACTGCGTCACCCGGAACATCAACTTCACCAACGTCTGCTACACCGGCTGCCGCTTCTGCGCCTTCGCCCAGCGCCGCACCGACGCCGACGCCTACACCCTCTCCCTGGAGCAGGTCGCCGAACGGGCCGCCCAGGCCTGGGAGGTGGGCGCCACCGAGGTGTGCATGCAGGGCGGCATCCACCCGGACCTGCCCGGCACCGCCTATTTCGAGATCGCCCGCGCGGTGAAGGAACGGGTGCCCGGCATCCACGTGCACGCCTTCTCGCCGATGGAGGTGGTCAACGGGGCCACCCGGACCGGCCTTTCGATCCGCGACTGGCTGCAGCGCGCCAAGGAGTCGGGCCTGGACACCATCCCCGGCACCGCCGCCGAGATCCTGGACGACGAGGTCCGCTGGGTCCTCACCAAGGGCAAGCTGCCGGCCGCGACCTGGGTCGAGGTGGTCACCACCGCGCACGAACTGGGCATCCGCTCGTCGTCCACGATGATGTACGGGCACGTGGACACCCCGAAGCACTGGCTCGGCCACCTGCGGCTGCTCGCCGACATCCAGCGGCGCTCCCTCGAGAAGGGCAGCGGCGGCTTCACCGAGTTCGTCACCCTGCCGTTCGTGCACACCAACGCCCCGGTCTACCTGGCCGGCATCGCCCGGCCCGGCCCGACCGCCCGGGACAACCGCGCGGTGGTCGCCATGGCCCGCCTGCTGCTGCACCCGCTCATCCCCAACATCCAGACCAGCTGGGTCAAACTCGGCGCGGAGGGCGCGGCCGAGATGCTCCGCTCGGGCGCCAACGACCTCGGCGGCACCCTGATGGAGGAGACCATCTCGCGGATGGCCGGGTCGGCGTACGGCAGCTACAAGTCGGTGCGCGACCTGCAGGCCATCGCCGAGGCGGCGAGCCGCCCGCACCGCCAGCGCACCACCCTCTACGGCGAGGTGCCGGCCGAACGGCGGGCGGCGGCGCTGGCCTCGGACGGCCACCTGCCGGAGCTGCTGCCCGTCCTGGACTGACACCGGTCGCGGGTCCCGGCCGCCGTCGCCACGGCGGCGGCCGGGTGGGGAACCGAAGTGCGAGGGACGCCGCCGGTCCGCTCGCGTCTTCGAATACAGTGCCAGGGCGCGCGCCGCGGCCGTGCGTCGCGCGGCCCCCGCCCCGACCCCCGACGAAAGGCGCTCCGTCGTGATGCCCCTGTGGTCACGCGCCCAGCAGCAGGACTTCCGCAGCCGGGTGCGCGGCTGCCTGCTCGGCGGTGCCATCGGTGACGCGCTCGGCGCCGGCGTCGAGTTCGAGTCACTGGAGAAGATCCGGGCCCAGCACGGTCCCCAGGGCGTCACCGGCTACGTCCCCGCGTACGGGCGCACCGGCGCCGTCACCGACGACACCCAGCTCAGCCTGTTCACCGTGGACGGCCTGATACGGGCCCACATCCGGCGCGACACCGGCAGCTGGCACCCGCCCACCGACCTCCACCTGGCCTACCTGCGCTGGGCCGCCACCCAGCACGACTGGGGCCCCGACGAGCGCCGCCCCGACCTCGGCTGGCTCGGCCGCGAGGAGTGGCTGTACGCCCGGCGCGCCCCCGGCCAGGGCTGCCTGACCGGCCTGAGCGGGCCGGACGGCGAACGGCTCGGCACCGTGGAGCGGCCCAAGAACCCGCACTCCAAGGGCTGCGGAACGGTGGTGCGCGCGGCGCCGTTCGGCCTGCTCACCACCTGGGAGCCGGGCCTGGTGTTCCAGCTGGCGGTGGAGTGCTCGGTGCTCACCCACGGCCATCCGACCGGCTACCTGGCGGCGGGCGCCTTCGCCGTGATCGTCCAGTCGGTGGCCCGCGGCGGCACCCTGGAGGAGGGCGTCCACCTCGCGCTGGCGCTGCTCTCCGAGCGGCAGGCGCACGAGGAGACCACGGCCGCGTTGCGGGCCGCGCTGGACGCCGTCCGGGGCGGCGAGCCCTCCGCCGAGCGGGTCGAGGCGCTCGGGGAGGGCTGGGTGGCCGAGGAGGCGCTGGCGATCGCGGTCTACTGCGCGCTGGTCGCCCACGACGTGCGCTCGGGCCTGCTGCTGGCCGTCAACCACTCCGGGGACAGCGACTCCACCGGCGCGATCTGCGGCAACCTGCTCGGCGTGCTGCACGGCGACACCGCACTGCCGCCGGGCCTGGTGGCCGGACTGGAGGGCCGCGGCGCGATCCTCGAACTCGCCGACGACTTCGCGCTGGAGCTGATGCACGGGACGGAACTGCACGACCGGCGCACCCCGGAGGGGCTGCACTGGGCGGTCCGGTACCCGGTCGCGCACTGAACGGTGGCCCGGCAGCGGGAGCCGGTTCCCGGGAGCTGGACGTGGGGGACCGAGCCTCGGAAGTCGAACCTCAGGAGCTGAACCTCGGGAGTCGAACCTCAGGAGCTGAACCCGGAGGCGGACGTCCCGGAAGCGGAACACCCTGGAGGCGCACCCCCCCGGCGGCGCAACGCCCCGGGAAAGGGCAGTTGCCCGGAGCGCTGACCGCCGACGGGCCGGCGGACAGCGCTCCGGGCAACCCCTCCGAGCGCGGACCCGGTCAGACCTCGCCGAAGGCGCCGGCCGCCGTGGCGGACGCGAACGCGTTCCAGGCCTCCGTGGAGAAGTGCAGTTGCGGGCCGAGCGGGTCCTTGGAGTCCCGGACCGCCACCGCTCCGGCGTCAGGTCCGGCGATCTCCACGCAGGCGCCCTGCCCGCCGCTGTAGCTGCTCTTGCGCCAAGGGGTTCCGTGCTCGGAGGGGTTGCTCATTCGTGGTATCCCTTTTCGATGTCGGCTATCAGCGACCGGGTCTCCGCCACACCGAGTGCGGCCGCTCTCAGGTAGTCGTAGAGACCGGTATAGCGGCGCACGTCGGCCTCCTTCTCCAGGTAGAGGTCGCTCGTCACACCTTCGAAGTAGACAACCGTGGAATCGGCTGACTCCGGGAACTCCAGCAGGGAGAATGTCCCGGTCATGCCGGGGTGGGCGCCGTGCGAGAACGGGATCACCTGGATCGTGATGTTCGGGCGCATGCTGAGTTCCAGCATCTGCTGCAGCTGCCGGGCCATGACCTCGCGGCTGCCGACCTCGCGGCGCAGCGCCGCCTCGTCTATGACGGTCCACAGGCTGCCGAGCTGGTTCTCGCCGTGGATGCGCTCCTGGCGCTTCATCCGGACCTGCACCCGGCGCTGCACCGCTATCGCGTCGGTGTCCGGCTGGGTGCCCTCGACCACGGCCTGGGCGTACTGCTCGGTCTGCAGCAGCCCGGGGATGAAGGAGGACTCGTAGGCGCGGATCGAGGAGGCCTCGGCCTCCAGGCCGATGTAGACGCTGTACGGAGTCGGCATGTCGTTGAAGTCGTGCCACCAGCCGCGCTGGCGGGACTCCTTGGCCATCTCCATCAGGCTGGTGCGCATCTGCTCGTCGGACACGTTGTAGACGTCGCAGAGGTCGCGCACGTCGCGTTGGCTGATGCTGCGGCGGCCGTTCTCCAGCCGGCTGATCTTCGACTGGGAGACCATCAGCCGGCCGGCCACCTCCTCCGCCGTCATCCCGAGGGCCTCGCGGAGCTTGCGCAGCTCCGAGCCGAGGCGCCGCCGGCGCACGGTGGGATTGATGTTCGCGGACACGTCGACCTCCGGCCGGACCTCTGGTGATCGTTGGAACGGCAGTCCTCGGAACACTTCGGACATTGGGACCAACCCCCCTGACTTGGAGCAGCATGACACCTCGGGCCAGGTCGGCGCCGGGGAATCACAGCAGCGCAGTAGAACAGATCATCGGAAAAGCACGTCTGTGAGACAGCGGCAGCCCCCAGGTGGTAATGCGGCTCGACGACTCGCACCGGACATTGCCGAAGGCCTATGCCGGGCCCCCGGGAACGACAGAGGGGCGGTCGCCGGGCGACTTGCGTCGCGGGGCGACCGCCCCTCGGTGTCTCTGCGGTGCTCTCCGGTGCCTTACTGGTGCGTCGTGGCGGTTCGGGTGCGAGGTGCGTGGTTCACGGTGCGTCGCGGGCGACGCGCCGTCAGCCGCCGATGGGGTCAGCGGCCGAGGGGATCAGTGGCCGGTCCCGGACCGACGGCCGATCCGGCGGCCGATCCGACGACCGATCCGGCAGCCGACCCGACGGCCGACCGGTTCGTGGCGACCGGTCCGGATCAGCGGACCGCGACCCGGGGAGCGGCGATCCGCCCGCCGGTGGGCCGGCCCGCCACCCGGGCGCCGCCGGAACGCCCGGCGCCTGTCCCGGAACCCTGGGAAGAACGGTTCTGCTGCGTCGGCAGGCCGTTCTGCACGTCCATCACGGCGTGCGCGACCATCCCGCCGAGCGGGTCGTACCGGATCAGGTCGCGCAGCCGCGACCGCGAGGACCGGCCCTCGTTGCCGGGGTACAGGTGCTTGCCCAGCCCCACCGAGTGGGCCAGCGCGGCCAGCGCTGCCGTCCGCGGGTCCGGCGGCACGCCGGTGCGGATGGCGGCGTCCAACCGCTGCTTGATCGCGGCGTTGGTGCAGTCGTCGGACGCCTGGTACCTGGTCGTCGGCAGCACCCCGCACACCTGGCCCGGCACGGCGGTGACCATGCCGCAGCGCTCCAGGTGCGCCAGGTACGTCTGCCGCAACCCCAGTCGGGGCCCGCCGATCCAGTGCGCCGCGCGGACCGGGCTGCCGCGTCGGCGCAGCAGTTCCAGTGCGTGGTCAAGGGTCGGGTCGCCGGTCGGCCGTGCGAGCACGACGGCGATCCGGTCTCCCTCCGGTACGATCCGTCCGGCCAGGGACAGCTCGACGAGCTGCGCCCCGGCGAGTCCGAGGTCGAGGGTCTGCGGCTGCGCCGTGGTGCCCGTGGTCGGGTCCAAAGCGAGCAGCAAGAGTTCCTCGGGAACAGTTCTGCGGCTCTTGCCCATCCAAGCCTCCCCGCGTGGATGAGAGACAGGGTGACGCCTCTCACACGGGCTTGTCGAGTACGCCTCCGAATCGTGACCTTGCGGTGAAGGCGCGGAACCGGCGGCTGCGGCCACGGCGTCTGACCGTTGAACGGGCCGCGGTGCGGCCGTGCGGCGGCAATACGCGCCGGTCGGGCGGGGTGTGCGCGGCCGGTGGACCGCATGTGGCGGAGACTGTACAGGTACACGGGGCGGGGCGTCGGCTTCCCGAAATCGGGTCTGCCGGTGCCCCGCCGGGCGTTGAGGAGGCTGGGATACGTGGGCGAGTCCCCCGACAGGGTGCTGAGGGACGGCGAGCGGGAGCGGGACGGCGAACCCGAACGGACCGGTGCGACGGCCGACACGGCCGACACGGCTGACGGCGCCGAGGGCGGGGCGACCGGTCGGACGGCTGCCGGGGCGTCAGCCCTCGGCGCGGGCAAGACGCCTGCGGGGGCGAGCGCCGCGTCCCCGGTTGCGGCGTCCGCCGGGACCTCCTCCGAGACTTCCGCCGAGACCTCCTCCGACGTGTCCGCCGAGGAGTCGGCTGCAGGCTCCAAGGGTGGCTCGACCGTGCAGATCCGCGTCCGGGATGTGGACAGTCGGACGACCATGCTGCGGCTGCCGGTGGACAACAAGACCACCGCGCTGCGGCTGCCCGAGGGGCTGCTGAAGGCGGTGGGTGAGGAAACCGCCGAGCTCGGCGAGGAGAAGGAGGAGCCGGCCGCGCCGAGTGGCGCGGGGGAGGGCGCCGTCGAGCGCTCGTCCGGCGCCGACCCCCGTCTCGCCATGCGGACGGGCGGCGCGGTGGGCGCCACGGGTGCGCGGCCGTCCGGCAAGGGGGCCGCCGAGGCGTCCGGCAAGGGCGCCGCCGAGCCGTCGGAGAAGGCCGCCGAGAAGGTCGCCGACACGGCTGAGGAATCGTCGGAACCGTCCTCCGTGAAGGACGGTTCCGCGACCGACACGCCGGCGAAGGGGGAGTCCGCCGCCGCCCCCGCGAAGTCCCGCGACACGACGGAGCGGGCGGAGCCGGCCGAGAAGGACGACACGCCCGAGCCCACGAAGTCCGGAGAAGCCGCCGAGTCCGGGGACGCCGACGGCTACGACCCGACCAAGACCATGCTGCTCACCAAGCCGCCGGTTCCGACCGCCAAGTCCGGCGGGGACGCCAAGACCGCCAAGGCCGGCGGGGACCCCGTGAACGCCGTGAACGCCAAGGACGGCGAGGCCGGAAAGCCGGCGAAGCTGGAGAAGCCGGAGAAGGCCGAGAAGCCCGCGCCGCGGAGCGCCCCCGCCGCGCCGGCCGCGGGCACCGTGCCCGAACCCCCGGCACCCGCCCCGCTGCCCGACCCCGAGCCCGTCCCCCAGCCGGAGCCCGACCCGCGCCCGGCGCCCAAGCCCGTCCCGGAGCCCGACCCGCGCCCCGCGCCGCCGGTCCCCGTGCCGCCGGTGCCCGCGCCGCCCGTCCCGCCGCTGCCCGCCCCCGAGCCGCTGCCCTCGCCCGAGAACACGGCCGAGGCGATGGAGGTCCTCGCCTCCCTCAACGCCCGTCCGGTCTCGCCGCTGCGCCGGGCCCTCAAGCGGATCACCATCTGGACGGTCTTCCTGGCGGTGGTGCTCGGTGCGGTCGTGGTGGCCCAGCTGCTGCGTCCGCTGCCGGACGCGAAGGTCAAGATGTCGGCTGCGGGCAGCTTCAGCTTCTCCGGCGACCCGCTGGACCTCGCCTGGCCGGCGAAGGGCCAGTCCGCCGCCGAGGTCGTGGGCGTCGGCAGCCTCGGCAGTTCGGGCCAGGAGACCCCGGCCCCGATCGCCAGCGTCACCAAGGTGATGAACGCCTACCTGATCCTGCAGAAGTTCCCGCTGAAGAAGGGGGAGAGCGGCCAGAAGATCACCGTCGACAAGCAGGCCGCGCAGGAGTCCGGCAACAGCGACGAATCGCGGGTGACGCTCACCGAGAACCAGGTGCTCACCGAGTACCAGGCGCTGGAACTGCTGATGCTGCCGTCCGCCAACAACGTGGCCCGGCTGCTCGCCCGCTTCCACTCCGGCTCCGAGGACGCGTTCGTCAAGCAGATGAACGACACGGCGGCCAAGTTCGGCATGACCAACACCGTCTACGCCGACCCGGCGGGCTTCAGCTCGGACACCAAGTCCACCGCGAAGGACCAGTTGAAGCTGGCCGAGCAGGTCATGCAGGACGAGATCTTCCGGCAGATCGTCTCCACCCCGGACACCACCTTCAACAACACGAAGATCCTCAACACCAACAACCTGATCAACCCGAAGACTGGTGTCATCGGCGTCAAGACCGGCTCCAGCACCCCGGCCGGCGGCTGCCTGATGTGGGCCGCGTACAAGGAGATCGGGGGTGTGCGGCGGCTGATCCTGGGGGTCACCCTGGGCCAGCAGGCGACCTCCCCCAAGGACGGCGACGGCATCCTGCCGACCGTGCTGAAGGTGAGCGCCAAGCAGATCCAGGCCGCTCAGAACGGGCTGACCGGTCAGACCCTGGTGAAGAAGGGCGACGTCGTCGGCTCGGTGGACGACGGGCTCGGCGGCACCGTCCCGGTCGTCGCGACCAAGGACCTGGTGGTGGCCGGCTTCCCCGGCGTCAGCGGGACCGTCACCCTCGACCCGGCCAAGATCGGTCACCACGAGAAGGCCGGCAAGGAGGTCGGCACGCTGCGGGTGGGCTCGGGCGCCGACAAGGTGGAGGTCCCGGTGGCCCTCCAGTCCGACCTGGACCCGCCGTCCATCCAGTCCCGGCTGCTGCGCCTGCTCTGACCAACGCCGGGTGCGGAGCACGAAAGGGGGAGCCGGTCCGGTACCGGCTCCCCCTTCGGCGTCGTCGGAGATCTCAGGTCGGGGATCTCAGGTCGGGGGCTCTCAGGTCCGGGGTCTCAGGTCCGGGGTCTCAGGTCCGGGGGGTCTCAGGTCGTGCGGTCGAGCAGTGCGAGGGTGAGCCCGCCGAGCGGCACCACCGCGTCCGGCGCGCCGTACCGGGCCCGGAGCACCTGCGCCTGGTCCTCGGCCACGGACGCCAGCGGATCCGCGGTGTCCCCGAGGACGAGCAGCCAGATCCGCGGCACGTCCCCCAGGCAGGCGGCGGGCTGCCGGCAGGCCTCGGGGGTCAGCTCATCGGCGTCGTCGGCGCTGCGCGCCACGAAGACCGGGAACGGCCGGACGCTCCGGGGCAGGTAGTAGCTGACACCCGGCCAGACCATCGCCCAGGACTGGTCGCCCATCGGGGCGGCCATCCCGTCCCCCGGGCGGTAGCCGGCGACGATCTCCGAAGCCGCCGCCCGGAACGGCTCCTCCGAGCGGGTGTGCGAGCCCGCGTACCGCACCCCGGGCTGCGCGGGCAGCGCCGC
Organism: Kitasatospora sp. NPDC001539; assembly: GCF_040298565.1. NCBI lineage: Bacteria > Bacillati > Actinomycetota > Actinomycetes > Kitasatosporales > Streptomycetaceae > Kitasatospora > Kitasatospora sp. NPDC001539. The sequence continues at coordinate 24,350 of NZ_JBEPAK010000042.1, forward strand.
CACGGCCGGTGCGGCGAGCAGGGCCGCCGCCAGCAGCCCGCCGGTGAGGGCCGCGGCCCGAGGAGAAACGATTCTTCCCAGAGATCGCCGCCCGCCGGCCCGGTCGACCACCGCGCGGTACCCGGCCGCGACCCCGCCGCCGGCGAGCACCGCCCAGGCGGGCACCGTGAACAGCAGGTACCGGTCGAGGAAGTACGACGTGGTGCTGTGCGACACCGACCAGACGCCCACCACCGGCAGCACCGCCAGCAGGAGCGGCTGGCAGGCCTGGAGGCGTCGGCCGGGCAGCAGCAGGGCGAGCAGGGCCAGCAGGGCGAACGCCTGGGCCACCCGCTCCGTGCCGAACAGGTGCCCGTCGAAGTCGACCAGGTCGGAAAAGGACGGAGTCTCCAGCCAGCCGAGCTGCCGGCCGGACTGCCGACTGCCGAGCAGTGCCACCGGCAGCACCGGCAGCACGGCCACGGCGAGGGCGACCGGGTACTGCCGCAGGATCCGCCGGCCCGTCCCGGCCCGGCCGCGCCGAGCGTGCAGCAGCACCACCGCGACCTGCCCGAGGACCGTGCTCCACGAGACCAGGTGCCAGACCCCGGCCAGCACCATCGCGGTGCAGAACGGCGCCCACCGCCGCGGGCCGGGCCGCTCCAGCGCCCGCAGCAGGAAGTACGTGGCGGCCGCGATCGAGCAGGTCGCCAGCGCGTAGGCGCGCGCCTCCTGCGCGTAGTGGGACACCTGGGGCGGCACCGTGAACAGCAGCCCCGCCCCGACCCCGGCCAGCCGGCCGCCGAAGAGCCGTTCGGCGGTCAGCGCCACGAACGCGGCGGCCGCCGCCATCGCCAGCACGGACGGTATTCGCAGCGCCACCGGGGAGGCCCCGAACACCGCCGTCCAGCCGTGCATCAGCAGGTAGTACGCGCCGTTGCTGGCGTCGACGTGCCGGAGCAACCCCAGCAGGTCCCCCAGCGAACGGGTGGACACCGTCCAGGTCGCGATCTCGTCCCGCCAGGGCTCGGGCGTCCCCACCCGGTACGAGCCGACGGCCAGCATGACCACCGCGGGCCAGAACCACACCTGCCCCAGCAACCGGACGGCCGGGCGTACAGCTGCTGTCATCACGGCCTTCGTCTCCTTCGGCGGCGTGCCGGGGCGATGGGAACACTTGTCGGCAGGCTACGTGACCTGCTCTGACGCCCCGTCGGCACCCGCCCCCCGGCGTCATCCCCGGCCACCCGCCCCCAGGCGACCCCCGATCCGGTACGCTGTGAACGGCCTGGTCACAGACCGGCCTCGCCTCAGTAGCTCAGGGGATAGAGCACGGCTCTCCTAAAGCCGGTGTCGCAGGTTCGATTCCTGTCTGGGGCACAGCACGGCGCCGCAACTCGCAGGCCCCCGTCCGGCTCGGACGGGGGCCTGCGGCGTTGCCGGCCGGGGGCCGTCAGCGGACGGGTTCGTCCGGGCGGTCGACGGGGTCGCCGAGCTCCGCGTCCTCGGCGCGCGGCGGACGGACGTAGGGCACGATGACCCGCTGGACGCGGGGGCGGGTGAGCCAGTTGACCCGCCGTACGTCCCTGGCCAGGGCGCCCGGCCGCCAGAGCTCGATCAGGGCGGTCACCACGCCCAGGACGACGCCGGCGGCCAGCCAGCCGGCCAGGACGTCGCTGGGCCAGTGCACCCCGAGGGCGACCCGGGTCCAGCCGATGGTGAGCACCGTGCCCGCGGCCACCGCGCAGGCGGCCGTCCGGCCTCGGCGGTGGACCCGGTACCAGACCAGGCCGACCAGGACGGCACAGGTGATCGCCGAGGCCATCGCGTGCCCGGAGGGGAAGGCTGGACCGCCGGCGTGCGAGACCGGGTCGCCGAAGGCGGGGCGTTGGCGGCCGACGGCCAGCTTCAGCGCCCACTGGGCGCCCCACCCGACCAGCGCCTGGGCGGCCACCCAGCCGGCCAGCGTCCTGGCCCCGATCAGCAGGAGCCAGGTGGCCGCGAGGCCGAGGAGGACACGCATGGTGACGGGCCCGCCGATGTCGGAGAGGGTCTGCACCGAGGCGGTCCAGATCCGGTGCTCCCGTGCGTAGATGTGGAGTTCGGTGACCCAGTCCTGGTCGAACTCGTGCAGAGGGTGCCAGTGGCCGGTCACCAGCACCGCCAGGAGGCCGAACAGCGCGGCACAACCCAGCGCGACCGCGGCGTCCCGGAGGAGGCCGCGGTGACGCTCGGTAGCGGAGGTCGTGCTGTTGGTCAGGTGCATGCCTGACACCTTCCCAGCGCGCCGCGCCGATGGGGAGCTGGGGCGATAGCGATTTGGCATCTTTTGTGAGGAGGACCTGCGTGCGCCGGGGTGTGAGCGCGGGCGGAAGGCGGGGCGCACGGGAACGTACGCGCCCGCTCGCCGGTTCAACGGTCAGGCGGCTTTTCTGTGTGGGGCCGGTGAAGGCGTGCTCCGCTTCGATCGGTCCGGGTAGTCGCGTACGGGCGCGGACCGTGGCTGAACGGTCGCGGACCGTCAGAACCGAAGTGAAAACCGGCAGGATACTGCATCGCCGGGAAGAATCTGAGTGACTTGGGAATGTTGTCCGGATTCTGTTCGTTGGATCGTTACGTGTGAGCCCCCGTAGGGCCCGCACTTCTTGCCCCCGCGGGGCAGGGCAGGCAGACCTCGGCAACACCAGTCAAAGGGAGCAAGCATGGCCACCCGTGCCGTCGTTCGCGACAGGGCCGACCGGAGTCGCGCGGCCCGCCCGACCAACCTCGAGGCCGACCGCGACCTGGTCGGCATGTACCTCGACGAGATCGCCAGGACGCCCCTGCTCGACGCCGCCGAGGAGGTCGAGCTCTCGCTGCGGATCGAGGCCGGCGTGTACGCCCAGCACCTGCTGGACGAGGACCAACTCCCGGACGGCGTCACCCGTGAGGAGCTGGAGGCGATAGCCGAGGACGCGGAGCGCGCCAAGGACGTCTTCATCCGCTCCAACCTCCGCCTGGTGGTCGCGGTCGCACGCCGCTACCCGCGCAGCGGCCTTCCGCTGCTGGACCTCATCCAGGAGGGCAACGCCGGCCTGGTGCGCGCCGTCGAGAAGTTCGACTACGCCAAGGGCTTCAAGTTCTCCACCTACGCCACGTGGTGGATCCGGCAGGCGATCACCCGCTCCATCGCCGACCAGTCCCGGACGATCCGGCTGCCCGTGCACCTGGTCGAGGAGCTCGGCCGGATCCGGCGGGTGCAACGGGAGAAGTCCAAGGAGCTGGGCCGCGAGGCCGAGCCGGCCGAGATCGCGGCCGAGCTGGACACCACCGAGGCCCGGATCAAGGACGTGCTGGACTGGGCGCGCGACCCGGTCAGCCTCAACATGTCGGTCGACGACGAGGGCGAGACCCAGTTCGGCGACCTGGTCGAGGACACCGGGGCGACGTCCCCCGAGGACGCCGTGATGGTCATGCTCCGCCGCGAGGAGCTGGACGACCTGATCGGTCGGCTGGACGACCGCACGGCCTCGATCATCCGCTCCCGGTACGGCATGGAGGACGGTCGCGAGCGCACCCTCACCGAGGTGGGCAAGCAGCACGGCCTCACCCGCGAGCGGATCCGCCAGATCGAGAAGCACGCGCTCGCCGAGCTGAAGAAGATCGCCGACCACGCGGGCTTCGAAGCCGCCTGACGTACCCGGCGCAACGGCCACGGACGACCGAGCCGACTGCCCCTCCCGGGCCCGGATGCGGAACTCCCGCACCCGGGCCCGCGGCGTGCCACGGGGCTCCTACGCTGGAGGGACAGGACGGCGCGAAGGCGAGCAGGGGAGTGGACAAGGTGAGCGAGCAGGAACAGGGCGTGCAGGGACGGAAGGGGAACGGCGGGCAGGTCCAGGGCGAGCACGATCGGCAGGGGCAGGACGCGAGCGGCCGGGCGGCGGGCCAGGAGTCGACGGACCGACGGGCGGCCGCCGCCAAGAGCCGGCTGGACTTCCGCGACCCCTTCGACCAGCAGTCCCGGGACGACACCGACGCCGGCTGGGGTGAGCGCCCCGGGACGGGGGAGAGCGGTGGACGGGGCCTGGACTGGTACCTCAGCCAGCGCCCCCCGCACCACGGGGACTGAGACGGCACGGACGGACCTGCCGCCGGACTGACGGAACGCGGGATCGACGGAACGCGGGATCGGGGGAGCGCGGGACTAACGTGCCGTGACCAGCGCGTCGCGGATCTCGGTCAGCAGTTGGACCTCCTTGGCCTCGGCCTCCGCCGCCTCCTCGGCGGCGGACTTGCGGCGGGCCGCCATCCGGTTCATCGGCACGATCAGCACGAAGTAGACGACGGCCGCAGTGATCAGGAACTGCAGGGCGGCGCTGAGCACCGATCCCCACAGGATGAGGATTCCGGACGTGACCTCACCGGTGGAGCTGACCTCGCAGGGCCCCTTGAGGCAGGAACTGTAGGACGCCAGGTCCTTCGTGCCGAAGACCCCCACGATCGGATTGATCACGCCCTTGACGAAGGCGTTGACGATGTTGGTGAAGGCCGCGCCGATGACCACGGCGACGGCGAGTTCGACGACATTTCCACGCAGCAGGAATTCCTTGAAGCCTTTCATGCCGCCTCGAACGACGAAGTCGTTCCTGGGTTACGGGTGGTCTTCGGCGATCCCGGATTGACAACCCGTACGGCTCACGGAGCCCCCGGGCGGAGGCAGTCCGGCTCCGGCCCGCGCCGGCCCGAAGGCCAGCGCCGCCGCCACCGCGAGCAGCACCAGCGCGGGCACTCCGGCCCGCCGCCGGACGGCGCGACGCCAGCGGTACCACCCGCCGCAGCCGCGCCGGATCGGCGGGAAGCTCGGCAGCTCCAATCGGGGCGGCACGGTGGGGGCGGGCAGCGGGACGGACGGGCTCACGGTCGTCATCGAGGTCACCTCCGGACTCGGTCGGTCGGTTTCGGTGAACCACACGATGCGCGTCCCGGGCGCGGACGGAAATCCCTTTCCCGCAGCCTGTGGATAACCCCGCCCCTGTGGATAGATTCGTACGCCCGAACGAGTGAGACCAGCCTCCCCGCGCTGACGGAAGCCCCGTGCTGACCGCCTGACGGAACCCCCGTGCTGACGGAACGCGGCCGGCCCGGCCAGGGAAAAGGCGAAAGGCCCGCCGCCCCGCACGAAGCGGGGCCGACGGGCCTTCGCGAAACTTCCGGACGGAACGCCGCGGGGCGGCGCCGAGATCAGCTCGCGGCCGCAGCCGGGCTGCTGGAGGAGCTCGACGAGCTGGACGAGCTCGAGGAGCCGGAAGAGGACGACGACGAGCTCGAACCCGACGACGACGTCGAGGAGCCGGAGGACGCACTGCCGCCCACCGAGCTGCTGGAGGACGAGCGGCTGTCGGTCCGGTAGAAGCCCGAGCCCTTGAACACGACGCCCACGGCCGAGAAGACCTTGCGGAGCCGTCCCTGGCATTCGGGGCACGTGGTCAGCGCCTCGTCGGTGAACTTCTGCACCGCCTCCAGGCCGTTGCCGCACTCGGTGCACTGGTACTGGTACGTGGGCACTTGTCTTCCTCCTGGCACTCTCGCCTGATGAGTGCTAACGATGGTCAATGATGCGGCATTCCGCTGGATCAGTCCAGCGACTCCGGTGTGACGTGAGCCGGTGCCGGACCACCGCCGTCCGCCCGTTCAGCCCTTGGCGGCGCCGACCAGCTGCGCCGCGCCGCCGCGCTCGCCGGATCCGGCGACCACGCGGCCGGGTCCGCCCGGCGCCACCAGCAGGTGCCGCATCGACACCAGCGCGAGGAGCCCCAGCCCGGCGCCGATCACCGGCACCAGGAACCCGACTGAGGGCCCGTGGCCGTCGATCAGCTTGCCCGCGGCCATCGAGCCGACCGCCAGCCCCAGTCCGATCGCACCGGTCAGCCAGGTGAAGGCCTCCGTCTTGGCACCGTCCGCGACCAGCGTCTCGACCAGGGTGTAGCCGCTGATCAGGGTGGGCGCGATGGCCAGACCGCAGACCAGTCCGGCCACCGTCAGCGCGATCAGGTTCGGCATCGCCCACAGCACCGAGCAGCCCAGCACCAGCAGGGTGTAGCTCATGACCATCCGCTGCTGGACCGGCCGCCGCCAGGCGATCACGCCGTACAGCACACCGGCCAGCATCGAGCCGCCCGCGAAGATCCCGTACACCGTGCCGCCGGCGTCGTGATGGCCGACCGAGTCGGCGAAGGCGTTCACCGACACCTGCATGCCACCGAACACCGCGCCGACCCCGAGGAAGGCCCCGACCAGCAGCCGGACGCCGGGCGAGGCGAGTGCCGAGGCGCGCCGCGCACCCGGCTGGGGAACGATCCGGGCCGGGGCGGTGCGCCGCTGGGCGGCGAAGGCGAGGCCGCCGACCAGGGTCAGCGAGGCCTCGGCGACCAGTGAGGCCGCCGGGCTGACGAAGGCGGCGATGTTGGCGGCCAGGATCGGGCCGATCACGAAGGTGAACTCGTCCGTCACGGACTCGAAGGCGAACGCGGTGCTCACCTTGGCCGCGGCCGTCGGGGAGGCGCCCTCCGCGGTGAACTTGGCGACCCAGCGGGCCCGGACCATCGCGCCGATCTGCGGCACGCTCGCCCCGGCGGGGACGGCGGCCAGGTACAGGCTCCAGGCCGGTGCGTGGCCGAGGGCCAGGGCGATCAGCAGCGCGACCGAGGCCGCGTGCACCAGCACCGTCGGGACCAGCACGGCGGCCTGGCCGTACCGGTCGGCCAGGCGCCCGGTCTGCGGCCCGATCAGGGCCTGGGAGACCGCGGCGACGGCGGTGACCGTACCGGCGGTGCCGTACGAGCCGTGGGTCTGGGTGACGAGCAGCAGGATGCCCATGCTGAGCATCGCGTACGGCAGTCGCGCGACCAGGGCGGGGGACAGGAACGTCCAGGCGCCGGGCGTGCGCAGCAGTTCCCCGTACCCGACCCGGGCGGGGGCGTCGGTGGCGGTTTCCACGGTGTCGGCCGCGGTCTCGGGGGTGCTGTCCGCGGCGGTGTCGACCGTTCGGCGGGCCGTCACGGTCGGTCCTTCCTGCTGCCTGGTAGCGCGGCAGGGCATGGGGTGGCCCCGACGGCGCCGAGAGTCGTCCTCTCGCGCGTCGACCGGGGTAGATACCGGGTCGGCCGGGCCTGGTGGGCCGGGGCCGGACCGCGGCCGCCGAGCGGTCGCGCCAACTCTGCGTCAGGCAGATGCTGGGGGTGGTCTAGCGGTGGTTATACGGCGTAGTCGAACCAGCATACAGTTACGCGCGTAGACTCCGCCAGGCCACCCCAGGAATCCCAGCCGCCCCACGCCGCCCGGGCGCGCCGGACCGCCCCGGACCGCCCCAACCGCCCGGACCGCCCCAACCGCCCCAGGCGCTCCAGATCGCCCCCCGGCCGCGCCCCGGCCGCCGCCCCGCCCCCGCGCCCCGGCCCCGCGTCCGCCCCGAGACCGGCGCGGCGGCCTCAGCGCCCGTACAGCCAGCCCGCCAGCTTGCCCCCCTTGTCCACGGCCCGCAGCCGCCGCTCCGCCGCCTCGCTGACCTCGTCCGTGGTGACCACCAGCAGCTCGTCCCCGCCGCGCAGCACCGTCGCCTTGTCCGGCACGAAGGAGTTGCCCTCCCGCACCACCAGGGTGACCGCCGCCCCCTTGGGCAGCCGCAGCTCGCTGACCTCCACGCCGGCCATCCGCGAGGCCGGCGACAGCGCGACCGACAGCAGGTGTCCGTGCAGCTTCTCCAGCGGGGCGGACTCGATGCCGAGGTCCTGGCCCAGCGCGCCCTCGCCGATCCGCAGCCGCTTGGCCACCCAGGGCAGCGTCGGCCCCTGGAGCATGGTGAAGACGACGACCAGGATGAAGACGATGTTGAACACGTCCTCGGCCTTGTGGGCGCCGGAGACCACCGGGATGGTGGCCAGCACGATCGGCACCGCCCCGCGCAGCCCGGCCCAGCTGAGCAGCGCCTGCTCGCGGCCGGGCACCTTGAACGGGGTCATGGTGAGCACCACCGAGAGCGGCCGGGCGAGGAAGACCAGCACTCCGCCGACCACCAGCGCGGGCACCACCGCGTCGCCCATGCTCTCCGGGGCGGAGAGCAGTCCGAGCAGCACGAACATGCCGATCTGCCCGATCCAGGCCAGCCCGTCCGCGAAGCCGCGCACGGCCGGTCCGTGCGGCAGCTTGGAGTTGCCGAGGATCACCGCGCAGACGTAGACGGCGAGGAAGCCGGAGCCGTGCAGCAGCGCGCCGCCGGCGTAGGCGAGCACGGTCAGCGCCATCACGGCGATCGGGTAGAGGCCGGAGGAGGGCAGCGCGACGTGCTTGACGCCGTACGCGCCGAGCTTGCCGACGGCGAGGCCGACCGCCGCGCCGATCGCCAGCTCGGCGACGATCGTGCCGATCATGACGTACCAGGGGTCCAGCTCCCCGGTGGTGGCGAAGGCGACGACGAGGATGACCACCGGCGCGTCGTTGAAGCCGGACTCGGCCTCCAGCAGGCCGGTGAGCCGGTGCGGCAGCGGGACCGTCCGCAGCACGGAGAAGACGGCGGCGGCGTCGGTGGAGGAGACGATCGCGCCGAGCAGCAGGGAGGTCCGCCAGTCCAGGCCGACCAGCCAGTGGGCACCCGCCGCGGTGACGAACACGCTGACCCCGACGCCGAAGGTGGCGAGCGCGGTGGCCGCCGGCATCATCGGTCTGACGTCGCGCCAGCTGGTCTTGAGGCCGCCCTCGGCCAGGATCACCACGAGCGCCGCGTAGCCGAGCACCTGGGTGAGCTCGGCGTTGTTGAAGGTGACGCCGATTCCGTTCTGGCCCAGCGCGACGCCGATCCCGAGGTAGATCAGCAGACTCGGCAGCCCTGATCGGGTCGAGAACCGCACGGCGACGACCGCGACGAGGAGGATCACGGAGGCTTCGAGGAGGAGCTGGTTCAGATGGGCGACGTTCACGCAGTGGCACCTCGGGCAGGCATGGGCGGGCGGGGTGTCTGGCGGTGCTGAGGATGTTCGATGAGCAGGGAGAGGGTGCGTCGAGCACCGGGACCGCTAAGAAGGCGTCAATGCTCCTGTTGCGGATCGTTACTCATTCTAACATTTTGCCATATCTTTAGCTTGGTCCCCCGTTCACGGCGCTCCGCCGACTCGGCCTAATGTGGTGCCCTGTCACGGCCGCAGGCCCTGGACACGCCCGCCCGCCCCGAAGTCAGGACCGCAAGGACCCAGATGCCCCGCTCGAAGAAGTTCCGGCGCGCCCGTCTGATCGTGATCGTGCTGGTCGTGCTGCTGGTGGCCGGAGTCGGCTACGGCGGCTACCGCGGGGTCACCGCGGTCCGTGCCTCCTTCCCGGAAGTGGACGGCAGCGTCAAGGTGGCGGGCCTGAGCGCGCCGGTCGACGTCAAGCGGGACGCCAACGGCATCCCGCAGCTGTACGCGGACACCGCCGAGGACCTGTTCCGCGCCCAGGGCTACGTCCAGGCGCAGGACCGCTTCTGGGAGATGGACGTCCGCCGCCACATCACCGCCGGCCGGCTGTCCGAGATGTTCGGCGACGGCCAGGTCGACACCGACGCCTTCATCCGCACCATGGGCTGGCGGCAGGTGGCGCAGAAGGAGTTCGACACCAAGCTGTCGCCCGAGACCAAGAAGTACCTCCAGGCCTACTCGGACGGCGTGAACGCCTGGCTCGCCGAACACCCCGGCGGTGAGAAGGCCTCGCTGGAGTACGCCCTGCTCGGCGTCGTCAACAGCGGCTACAAGCCCGAGCAGTGGACCCCCGTCGACTCGGTGGCCTGGCTCAAGGCGATGGCCTGGAACCTCTCCGGGAACCTCCAGGAGGAGGTCGACCGCTCGCTGCTGGCCCAGGACTTCGGGCCGGACAAGATCGCCGAGCTGTACCCGGAGTACCCGTACTCCCGCAACGGCACCATCGTGAAGACCGGCACCGTCTCCGGCGACACCTACCGCCCCGCCGACGGCTCCACGCCGTCCGGCGCCGCCCCCGGCAGCGCCACCGCCCAGGGCGCGGCCACCACCAAGGCGCTGATGCAGGGCCTCACCGACCGGATCGACGCGATGCCGCAGCTGCTCGGCCGCCCCGGCCAGGGCATCGGCTCCAACTCCTGGGTGGTCGCGGGCTCGCACACCACCACGGGCAAGCCGCTGCTGGCGAACGACCCGCACCTCGGCCCCGGCCTGCCCTCGGTCTGGTACCAGATGGGCCTGCACTGCCGGACCGCCTCGCCCGCCTGCCAGTTCGACGTCTCCGGCTTCACCTTCGCCGGCATGCCCGGCGTGGTGATCGGCCACAACAAGGACATCGCCTGGGGCTTCACCAACCTCGGCGCCGACGTCACCGACCTCTACCTGGAGAAGGTCACCGGACCGGACACCTACCAGGTGGACGGCAAGGACGTGAAGTTCGACCTGCGCAAGGAGACCATCAAGGTCGCCGGCGGCGAGGACCGCACCATCACCGTCCGCACCACCCAGACCGGCGCCCCGCTCATCTCCGACCAGAGCACCGAGCAGCAGAACGTCGGCAGGTACGCCCCCAACGGCAGCTCGGCGCCCGACCGCGGCACCGGCGGCTACGGCGTCGCCCTGCAGTGGACGGCGCTCAGCCCCGGCAAGACCATGGACGCCGTGTTCGAGCTGGACCGGGCCCGCAACTGGGACGACTTCCGCAGCGCCGCCAAGGACTTCGCCGTCCCCGCGCAGAACCTGATCTACGCCGACGCCAAGAACATCGGCTACCAGGCCCCGGGCGTCATCCCGGTGCGCGGCAAGGGCGACGGCTCCATGCCCGCCCCCGGCTGGGACTCCACGTACCAGTGGAAGCCGGACCCGGTCCCGTTCACCGCGCTGCCCTGGAGCCTCAACCCGTCCTCGGGCTACATCGTGACCGCCAACCAGGCCGTGGTGGACCAGGGTTACAAGTACTCCCTGACCAAGGACTGGGAGTACGGCACCCGGGCCAAGGAGATCACCGACCAGATCGAGGGCCTGCTCAAGAACAACGGCAAGATCTCGCCGGACGACATGCAGAACCTGCAGCTGGACAACACCAGCATCATGGCCAAGACGCTGGTCCCGCTGCTGCTCAAGCAGCAGATCGACGACCCGTACGTGCGCGAGGCCCAGGACCTGCTCAAGGACTGGAACTACCACCAGGACGCCGACTCGGCCGCCGCCGCCTACTACAACGGCGTCTGGCGCAACCTGCTCGGCCTCGCCTTCGGCCAGAAGTTCCCGGCCGACATCCGGGCCAAGGACAACTGCCTGCTGGTGCGCCAGCAGGACGACCCGACCAAGCCGGACAGCTCCAGCAGGATCGTCACCCAGTGCGGCACCCGAGACCCGGGCAAGGCCCAGCCGGACGGCGGCGACCGCTGGACCGAGGTGGTCCGCGCCCAGCTCGACAAGCCCGACAGCTCGTGGTGGACGTACATCGACTCCCAGCACAAGGAGCAGAAGGGCCTGGACAACCTGCTCAAGGAGGCGATGAAGAACGCCCGGCAGGACCTGACATCGCTGCTCGGCAAGGACGTCTCCACCTGGAGCTGGGGCCGCCTGCACAAGCTGGAGCTGCGCGAGCAGACCCTCGGCACCGACGACTCCTCGATCGCCTCCGGCGTCGTCCACAAGCTGCTCAACCGCGGCCCCTACCGCCTCTCCGGCGGCTCGGCGGCGGTCGACGCGGCGGGCTGGAACGCGGCGGCCGGCTACCAGGTGGACTGGATCCCGTCGATGCGCATGGTGGTCGACCTCAACGACCTGGACTCCTCGCGCTGGGTCAACGTTGGCGGCGCCTCCGGCCACGCCTTCAACGACAACTACAACGACCAGACCGACCTCTGGCTCAAGGGCAAGCTGCTGACCTGGGCCTTCACTCCGGACGCGGTGGAGAAGGCGACCAAGCACAAGCTGGTGCTCGCCACCGGCTGACGGTCCGCAGCACGGCGCCGGACCGGCGGCC